>NZ_ANPF01000091.1:0-11281 GCF_000328325.1 Halobacillus sp. BAB-2008
CCTGTCGCTGTCAGAATGTTATTGATTCCGAGCAGTAAACCCGCTGTTACAATTGCCGGTAGGATTGGAATGAAGATATCCGCCAGCGTCTTGATGGCACGTTGCAGCGGATTCATCTTTTTACTGGACGCTTCCTTCACTTCCTCCTTCGATGCTTCTCCCACACCTGCTAAAGCAATGAATTCTTTGTAAACTTTCTCCACTGTTCCTTGACCAACGACAATTTGAAATTGACCGTTCGTCGAAAAGGACCCTTTGACTGCGTCAATATTGTTCAATTTTTCATGATCGACAATGCCCTCATCATGAAGGGCCAACCGAAGACGCGTGACACAGTGAGTAGCTGCAGAGAGATTTTCCTTTCCACCGATCGCCTCTAAAATCTGCTCTGCCTGTTTTTGTAATTCATACCGTTACCTCCCTAGTTTGGAATACCAATGCCAAAAACCGAGAAACCGCTTACGAAACAGAATGTCGGTAACCGAAGGCGATGTATTTATGACCGTATTCATACTAGTACCCTACTTCGGTTTCCAAAAATCGTAAATATTAAACGCTTCCAAAACAACTTGTATATACATGTTCTATTGCAAGTATAACTTGTATATACAGGTTATGCAACCGCTAACATCATTTTCATTTACAAACGATAAGCAGAAGACTTTAAGTAGAAATGGAACTGTGCTATATATGTTTAGGGTAACGAAATAAATAGGAAGAAGGGATATTTATCCTGACTAATGAAACGCAAGCGAAGAGAAACCTATGGATTATGTGGTTTGCTAACTTTTTCATTGCTGGTAGTATCACAATGGTATTACCTTTCCTTTCTTTATATATAGAAGAACTCGGAAATTTCACGGATGCTTATGTCCAGACGTGGTCCGGCTGGGTCTTCGGTGTCACGTTCGTCACCGCCTTCCTCTTCTCCCCTGTCTGGGGGAAAATCGGGGACAGATACGGCAGAAAGAAAATCCTAATTCTATCAGCTTCCGGGCTGGCCGTTTCGGTTTTTCTGATGGGCTTCGTCACAAGCGTCTGGCAGCTGTTCCTGCTGCGGATGTTTATGGGTATATTCACCGGGTTCATCCCGATGTCCCAGGCGCTGATTTCCACGCAGACACCGAAGGATATTGCCGGCCAAGTTCTCGGTACTCTGCAGACAGGAAGCATAACAGGCAGTCTGCTTGGCCCGATGCTAGGGGGATGGATCGCCGATTCAATCGGGTACGCGACAACATTTCAGTTCGTATCGATTACAGTAGGGATCTCTGCTTTCCTCGTCTTATTCGGTATAAAGGAGCAGCGGGTTGTCCAGGAAAGCGAGGATGAGAAGTCCAGCTACAACTCAAAAGAGGTCATTCTGCACATTGTCAGGCACCCGATCCTGCTGATGGTCATGATTATCTCTTTATTTGTTCAAGTAGCTCACTTCAGCATCCAGCCGATCCTTTCCTTATTTGTAGGTGATTTACATGGACCGGAGAACTTGGCTCTGTTCTCAGGAATCGCCTTCTCCGCTGCAGGTCTTGGTAACTTGTTGATGGCTAAGCGCTGGGGAAGAATTGCCGATCGGGTCGGGTATATCAAAATTATGATTGCTCTCCTATTCATGGCGGGTATTGTTTATTTTCCCGCCGCTTTCGTAACGAATATCTGGCAGCTTGTTGTACTTCGCTTCCTATTAGGAGTATCCATCGGCGGCATCATACCAGTGCGCACAGCGTACATCCGTCAGGAAGCCCCTGTCGCCATGCAGGGAGAAGTGTTAGGCTACAACACCAGCCTGCGCTTTTTAGGAAACATCATCGGCCCTGCAATGGGCGGTATGATCGCAGGAGCTTATGGATTCTCCATGGTATTCTTTGTGACGAGCGCTCTCCTGATCGCCTGTGGTACGGTAATGTCCGTTGTCGTTAAGAAGAAATCACATGCCATGAAGGAAGCGCCGACCTATTAACCCTCCTGTTCTGCTATGATAGAGTCAAACGATATATGGAGGGATTGTATGGATCGTGCATTACTTATCATCGATTATACAAACGACTTTGTAGCAGATAACGGCGCCCTTACATGTGGAAAGCCGGGCAGGAGATAGAGGGATATGTCACGGATTTGACCACGTCCTTTCTAAAGAAGAAAGAGTTCGTCATCTTCGGTGTCGATCTGCATGAAAAGGATGACATCTATCACCCGGAGACAAAGCTTTTCCCGCCGCATAATATCCGCGGAACGAAAGGCCGGGAACTTTACGGACGCTTAGCCGAGGTATACGAATCGGCCAAAGCTTCTCCATTTACCTATTGGATGGACAAAACGAGGTACAGCGCTTTTGCCGGAACGGACTTAGACATGCAGCTGAGGGCACGTGGAATACAAGAACTCCATCTGGTCGGAGTCTGCACCGATATCTGTGTACTTCATACAGCAATGGATGCTTACAACTACGGATATGACATTCACATTCATCAACAAGGAGTCGCAAGCTTTAACAACGTCGGACACAACTTTGCTCTGAAACATTTTGAACAGACGCTTGGAGCAGTTCTTCATTAAAAACAACGCCCATCCTTATAAAGGACGGGGCGTTGTTTTTGGCTGTTCAGGGTCCACACATCTTATAGCACAATAGGCTTTGAAGAGAAGACGAAAATAGCGCGAGCGTCTTATTTCTCTCCTGATCCACCCGTGTGGTATAGTATGTCGGGTATTACAGGGACTTTTCTTTCATTAATAAACGATGAGGGAGGTCATCAACATGGAAACTCTATCTCGTCCCTCCCAATCTCATTTCCGTACGGTTTTTGTCCTTAGTGCAGCCGTGCTGATTGTGGTTATGAATACAACGATGTTCAACATCGCCTTACCAAATATATTGCGTGAATTTACTTTGCTGCCATCCGAGGGAGCTTGGATCGTCTCAGGATATTCAATTGTTCTGTCTATCTTCACTATTACCTTCACGAGACTGTCCGATTACCTGCCGATTCGTAAGCTGCTGACTATCGGAATTACTATCTTCAGCTTCGCTTCCATTCTAGGTTTCTTCGCTGAAAGTTACTTATGGCTGATGATTGCACGTCTTTGTCAGGCAGTCGGAGCTGCGGCAGTTCCTGGTTTATCCATGGTCTTTGCCGGCCGCTATATTCCTGCATCCCGACGCGGAAGTGCCTATGCTTTAATTGCTTCCTCCACTTCGTTAGGCTTCGGCCTTGGGCCGGTTATAGGGGGGGTGGTCACGGATTACCTGGATTGGAACTATTTGTTCATCGTCACTATTCTAGCTGTGGGCGTCCTGCCTGCGCTCTTCCGACTCATGCCGAAGGAAACGACAGGCAAGGGGCGGTTTGACGGGATCGGTGCCTTCTTATCCGGGAGCAGTGCTACGTTCTTTCTCTTGTATATATCGAGCTTCAGCACAGGATATTTACTGGGAGGACTGCTCACAGCAGCACTCCTGTGGCTTCGTATCAACAAAACAGATACACCGTTTATCCAACCTGAGCTGTTGGCTGATGCACAGTACAGAAAAATATTGATATTGAGCTTTCTTGGGTTCACCTTACATTTCGCAGTTCTGTTTCTTATGCCTGTCATGTTGGAGCAAGTGTACGGTCAAAGCGCTGCGGCTATTGGTTTCTTTATTTTCCCCGGTGCGATTCTCTCTGCAGTTGCTGCCATATTCATCGGGAGGATGATTGATGCTTATGGGAATATCCGTGTGCTGATTTTATCCCAGTTACTGCTTTCCATAGCAGCATTGGCCTATTTCTTACTCGCCGGCCTCCACCCTTCTATGATCATGATCGCCTACATGTTCACAAGTTTCGGTTTCTCCAGCCTATCGTCCAGTTCTACGAACGAAGTATCGCAGATTCTTCCTAAAGAACAGATCGGTGCAGGAATCGGCTTAAAACAGCAGGTTCATTTCATTGGAAGTGCTACAGGATCAGTCCTTGCCGGAATTCTGCTCGAGATGCGTCATGCCCCTTATGGAAAAGAAGACTTCGACCTGCCCTTCGGCATGCTTGTCTTTCTAATGACCTTGTCTTTCTCCACCTTCCTTCTTTACGCAAAGAAAAAGAAAGCGATGGAAAAAGTTCAAACAAGTGACATTTGATTTTTTAAACGTAATTTAATATGATGGAGTATGGACATTTCTGTTATTAATGAGTTTTAGTTTATAGATTTACATTTAGGAGGAATCATATATGAGCTCAAAAGATTATCGAGTTCTGCTGTATTATAAGTATGTCGACCTTCCTGACTATGAAGAATATTGCAAAAACCACTTGAAATTCTGTAAGGATCTTGGGCTGAAAGGACGTATTATCGTATCCCACGAGGGAATAAACGGTACGGTTTCCGGAACAGTCGAACAAGTGGAAGAATATATGGACTATGTGCGCTCCGATGAGCGTTTTGCTGATATTCACTTCAAAATCGATGAGCACGACGGACATGCATTCAAGAAAATGCACTGCCGCGTCAAACCGGAGCTCGTCAACTGGAGCATCGATGATGACGATATCGATCCGAAGACTTTCGGCGGCAAACACTTGAAGCCGAAAGAATTCAACGAATATTTGAAGGACGAGAACACCATCGTCATCGATGGTCGAAACGAGTACGAATACCGAATTGGACACTTTCGTAACGCCATCCGCCCGGATGTAGAGACATCACGCGAATTTCCGGAATGGATTGCTGAGAATGCAGATCAATGGAAGGATAAGAAAGTCCTTACGTATTGCACCGGAGGAATCCGCTGTGAGAAATTGACAGGAATCCTTAAGAAGAATGGTGTAGAGGACGTCTATCAACTGGAAGGCGGAATCACGACTTACGGAAAAGATCCGGAAGTCAAAGGTGAATTGTTCGACGGTAAGATGTATGTCTTTGATGAGCGCATCTCTGTTCCGATCAACCAGGTTGAAGAAAAAGTCATTGCAACTTGCGAGCATTGCGGAAAAGCAGAAGACCGCATGATCAACTGCAGTAATCCGGTATGTAACCGTCAGTACGTCTGCTGTCAAGACTGTGAAGAGAAACACCATGCCGCATGTACAGCAGAATGCAAGGAGCATCCGGAAAATCGTTGGGATGTTGAACGTAAGAAGCAGATTGATAAGTACGATCGTATTAACGGATAATGAAAATCCCCGCCCTGTCATCAAACACAGGGCGGGGATTTTTTTAATCTTTTTTTAATCGATGGGCAGCGTGAAAGGTCGAACCGATGCCGCGGTCGAAGGATAATGCATAACGAATCGCTGTTGTCACAAACGATTTCGCACGGCGGACCGCATCCTCTACAGAACTGCCTTTCGCTAATTCAGCTGCAATCGCTGCGGAATAGGTACAGCCGGCTCCACTCGTATGGATGGTCTGCACTCGTTCCGACTCAAGCTCCGTGATGCTCGTACCATCATATAAGATATCGACAGCTGGATGTCCTTCCAAAGCACCGCCTTTAAGAAGGACGTAAGAAGCGCCTAATTGATAGAGGTCCCTCGCCATCATCTTCATATCGTCTGGGTTCTCAGGGACAGGGCTATTCACCAAACGGGCGCCCTCCTGAAGGTTCGGAGTGATAATGGCAGCCTGCGGAATCAACTTCTCCACAAGCGCTGCGATAGCTTCATCCTTTAGCAGCTGGGAACCCATCTTTCCGATCATGACAGGGTCGACGACGACGTTCGACACATTCGCTTCTTTTATAAGTCTTGCTGTCAGATCAATAATGTCTTCCGTGAATAACATCCCTGTCTTAAGAGCATCGACGCCAACATGTTCCAAAGAAGCATGGATCTGAGCCTCCACTGCTTCTAAAGGCTGTGTGAAAATCCCCTGCTTTGTTGTACTATTATTTGCGACTATGGCCGTTACAGCGCTCATGCCATAGACATCGAACTCCTCAAAGGTTTTTAAATCAGCTTGTATGCCCGCGCTCCCTTGAGCTGCTGAGCCGGCGATACTTAACACTTTCGGTATACTCATAGACGTGCCTACCCCTCTCTTCTTTTCCTATTTCCTAATTGTATCAAATTGTAAGAACGCTCTGCTAACGGAATGGATTCCCCCTCCCCCGCCTTTTTGTTAGGATAGAAGGTGAAAAAGCTAGAAAAGGAGATTCTTCATTGAAACCTTTTACCGAGAAAGTCCTGGCAATTATTCAAAAGATACCAGAAGGGTCGGTCTCGACTTACGGACAGGTGGCGCGCCTTGCAGGAAACCGGAGAGCAGCCAGACAAGTATCGCGCATTCTCCATGCGATGAGTGATAAATACAGCCTGCCTTGGCATCGAGTCGTAAATAGAAACGGAGAAATTGTGCTCTCAGGAGAAGAGCGCGCTCACCTTCAGCAGCTCAAACTTGAAGCAGAAGGAATGACGGTCATCCATGGCAAGGTTTCACTTAACACCTACCAGATCCAGGATGAAGTTGTTCTGAGCTCCTTATCAGATGAAGAAGGATGGTTAGACGATGTTTGAAGTGAAGCCTTACCCGGAATTATCCTGGTCCATATCCAGACATAAAACGATGCTTCAATGTTTAAGAAAGTACGCCTATGACTATTACGCTTCCCACAACGGCTGGTTAAGCCAGTCTGACAGTTTGGCGAAACAAGCTTATCGGTTAAAGAAAATAACGAACTTGGAAATGCATTTCGGAAGCGTTGTCCACGATCTGATCTACCAGACTATCCAACAAGTCCGTAAAGAAGGAACATTCCAATCCGAGGAAGCTTTTACAGAAGAAGTGCGTCATCACTTGAATAGAGGTTTTATCGAATCCATTAAGAAAGAGCATTTGTGGATGAATCGTCCGAAGCACTTTACCATGCTTCATGAAATCTATTACAGCCAGCAGCAAAAGCTCCCGGAACAAAAAGTGAAGAAAATTACCGGGCGTCTTCAAAATACAGTGAAGAATTTCTACGCAAGCCAGACATTCGCAGACGTGCTGAAGAAGGACCGTATGGAGTTCATTGATGCAGAAACGTTCCGGTTCATGAAGAGCGACGGCGTCAAAATATTCGTCGTCATGGACCTGGTCTATAAGGATACATCCGAAAACAAATGGATTATCGTCGATTGGAAAACAGGTAAATCTTCAGAAGAAGACCGGAATCAGCTCGCCCTGTATGCACTCTACCTGAAGCAGAAGTATGACATCGAATCCCTTGATGACATCATCATACGAAATGAATACCTTGTGGAGGGTACGTATGTGGAGCACCAACTGACCGAACAGGATTTAATCAATGTCCAAAACCTCTATCAAGTAAGCATGAAAGAGATGCAGCGTTATTTGGAGGATCCGGAAAAGAACGCTCCCCTTCCTCTGCAGCAGTTTCCAATGCAGGATAATCCGCGTATCTGCGCCCATTGTAATTACCAGGAATTATGCTTCCCCGACTCCCATGTTTAACCCTTTTCCGTTCCGGCTACATAAAGAGTAGTCTTGAATAACCATAAAAGGAGTCGTGATTTTCACATGAAAGTACTAGTTGCAGGAGCAAACGGTCATACAGGTCGTCTTCTCATCCAATATTTAAAAGAAGCCGGCCACGAGCCTTACGGACTGATTCGTAAAGAAGAGCAGAAAGCGATAGTGGAAGAGCTGGGCGGTATCCCTGTCCTTGGCGATGTGACGCGTTCTGATGTCGGGCATGCCGTTAAAGGAATGGATGCCGTCATGTTCGCAGCCGGTTCCGGTTCCAAAACAGGCGATGATCAGACGGAAGCAGTCGACCGGGATGGTGCCGTCAACCTGGCGAAAGCGACGGAAAAACTCGGCATTAAAAAATTCATTATGCTTTCAGGAATGGCGGCCGGTGAGCCGGAACGCGGTCCGAAAGAATTGGAATTCTATATGAAAATGAAGGGCGAAGCAGACGAATACCTGAAGACGACGGAACTCGATTACACCATTGTCCGTCCAGGCGGCTTAACTCATGAGTCCGGTACAAGTAAGATTAAGGTAGGAGATAAATTAGAGAGCGGCACGATATCCCGTGAAGATGTCGCGAAAACAATGATTGCAGCCCTGCAAGAGCCACAGGCCTATCACAAAACTTTTGAAATGATCGAGGGAGACACCCAGATTGAAGATGCATTAAAATCTCTATAAAAAAAGGACAACCCAGCCTTCTTCCGGCTGGGTTTTTCTCGTGCTCCCAAATCCAAAAACCAACCTACACACTCGGAAATGATTTGCATAGAGGTTTTTTTTGTTATAATGTGTATACTTGGCGGCCAAAAGGGAGTTGTGAACATGAAAGGTACGTTGATTAAACAACATCGCAAATTTAAGAATATGACATTGGAAGAATTAGCTTCTGGAATTTGCTCAGTATCCTACTTAAGTAAAATTGAACACAACACAATAAACGCCAGTGACGAGATCTATCGTTTATTAGGACAACGTTTGAACATCAAACTGACCGATATTAACCAAGACTTCGATGAACGTATATATCAGGATCTTCTTGAATGGCACGAAGCAGCACAGATGAGGGACTTTCCACTAATGAAGAAGATGAAGGAGAAGTGCAGAATCTCCCTTGAGGACAATAAGAACATTCTGCTGGTCAACCTTTTCAACGTCATTCTGGTAAGGCATGAAATGACGATGACTGGAAACCCGATTCCTGAACAAACGCTTAAAGAATTGAAAGATATCGTGCAGGATGCTTCCAGTGAATACAGATTTTTCTTCTACAAAACTGTCGGTATTCATTACCTCCTTCAAGGAGAATTACGTGAAGCACTTCGGCATTTCCGTGAATCAAAGCGGTTAATGTCTACCCTTCCTTGGAAAGAAGGAGAAGTTTATTACCATCTTGCGCTAACCTACTCTAAAACAAGGTCCTATGTAGAATCCACTTACTATGCTTTTCTAGCCTTGGAAGAATACAAGTCCAGTCTCCATTATTCACGAATGGTGGATAATTACATCATCATCGCCATCAACTACAATTCCCTGGGAGTATTGGAAATTGCAGAAGAATTTCTACACAAAGTTTTAAAAGTGGCAAAATATCATCTTCCCCCCGTGGAACGAAGGCGCATCTATCACAACCTCGGTACCAACTACATCTACCAAGAGAAATATGACCTGGCCTTTGAATATTTAAACAAAGCTTATGAAATCCCTACAGAAGAAAGGGACTTCATATCAGGTACCATCTATCTCCTTGCGCTTACCAGCTACCAATCCGGAGATATGGACTTGTGTAAGCAATACATCAGAGATGGGGAAATAGAATCCGAGAAAGATGGACTTCTTAAATTCCAACATAAGTTTTATATATTGAAGAACCGCATCCACGGAAAGACCCGTGACGATGCTTTCATCGATAAATTAGAAAACGAAATCATCCCTGATTTTCGCAGGCTGAACGAATACAAGGACTACAAGGAAGCAGTGGAAATGCTGGCGAACCTGTATTATCAAAAACGAATGTACAAAAAAGCGGCAACGTACTATAAAGAAGCCAACAACTACAAACTTACGCAAAAAGCTGACCTTGTATAAAAAAAAACGGAAGCAATAGCTTCCGTTTTTTATACACCGACGATGTTCTTCTCCCAGTTTTTAAACTCCAGCTCCTCAAACTTCGCTTTCATCTTACCATCATCAATGTAGAACAAAGCATCATCTAGCGAACAATCCACGTCCGCTTCACAATGGATGGCTGCGAGCTTCCGCGACAGATGAAGCATATCGAGATTCTGTTCAATTTTCGTCTTTTGTCCTTTTGTAAGAGCCTCGATATTCTCAAGGATTCCCTCGATGGTTTCATATTGGAGCAGCAGCTTCAAAGCCGTCTTCTCCCCTATTCCCTTAACGCCTGGATAATTATCGCTCGTATCTCCCATCAACGCTTTCAAATCGATCATCTGTGCGGGGGTAATCCCCTTCTCCTCTAAGAAGGAGTCTTCATGATATTCCGCATAATTGCCGTACCCCTTCTGAAGCAGCACGACACTTACATTCGGTCGAAGCAATTGAAGAAGATCCTGGTCCCCTGTGAGCAGGAAAACTTGGGAATGCTCGCTGTACACACGGCTGAGCGTCCCCATGCAATCATCCGCTTCATAACCGACCTGTCCAATGTTCGGAATATCCAGCGAAGCCACTACTTCCTTCGCAAGGTCGAATTGTGGAATCAACTCTTCCGGTGGTCCTCCGCGGTTCGCTTTATATTCTGGATACAAATCGTTACGGAACGTTTTACTGCCCATGTCCCAACAGCACACGACGTGTGTCGGCTGATACGTGTCGATCGCACGGAACAAATGCTTCATCATCCCATATACAGCATTCGTAGGGGTACCTTTGCTGTTGATCATATAGTAATTACTCATCGCTGTCGCATAGAAAGCCCGGAATAAGAGTGCCATTCCGTCGACGAGTAAAATTCTGTTTGTAGTCGTCATCTTACCCTCTCCTTTATAAACCTATTCTCATTATAACAGGGATAAGCAGTCGTTCGTATCAAAATATTCTCCCCCATCTGCTTAAAATTGACAATTTTCTGATAAAATGATACGTTCAAGGAAAGCACCTGAGTAATTACATAACTTAATTTGTAAGCGTTTGCATTAAATTAGAATCGGGAGGATGAATGAAAATGGTCTATGCATTTCCGAACACAGAAGGCTCTCCGGTACAATTCAAAGAACGCTATGATAACTTTATCGGAGGAGAATGGACGGCACCCGTTAAAGGGCAATACTTCGAAAACGTCACACCGGTGACCGGCAAATCCTTCTGCCAAGTAGCTAGGTCGACAGAAGAGGACATAGAACTTGCACTGGATGCCGCTCATAAGGCGAAAGATGCCTGGGGGCGGACATCTGTGACCGAACGGTCGCTCATCCTGAACAGGATTGCCGATCGTATGGAAGAGAACCTTGAAAAGCTCGCCGTCGCAGAAACATGGGAAAATGGGAAGGCGGTTCGGGAAACGCTGAATGCTGATATTCCTCTTGCTGTAGATCACTTCCGCTACTTCGCTTCTGTTATCCGCTCTCAAGAAGGAACCATCGGCGAAATTGATGAAGATACGATCGCTTACCATTTCCAAGAGCCGCTTGGAGTCGTCGGGCAGATCATTCCTTGGAACTTCCCGATTCTAATGGCGGTTTGGAAAATTGCACCTGCACTTGCTGCCGGGAATGCTATCGTTCTGAAGCCGGCGGAGCAGACGCCTTCTTCTATCCTTTACCTGCTGGAAATGATTGAAGACCTGCTGCCGGCTGGTGTATTG
>NZ_ANPF01000092.1:0-3564 GCF_000328325.1 Halobacillus sp. BAB-2008
ACCGAACCGAAATCAAATTCTACTACGGCGTGAAATCCGGAGCGAAAGCCGACAGCGAAGCACTGCTTGAAGCAGTCAAAGCAACTGTCAACGAACGCCTCCACGCGCTTATCTAAATACAACCGACCCCTTTCCTTAGTGGAAGGGGGTTTTTTTGTATGGGGAAAGGTGTGATGGAAACAGGTGATGATCCTTTGTATAGAGACCGGGCTCCGGGAGTTGGGACGCTTTCCATGGGGCGGCCGGTGAGCCTCCTCATCGCGTTGCTCTTCCGGGGTCTCACCTGTTCCGCTAATCCCATAGGAGTCTGCCCAACTCCCTCCGCCCTTTGCCGTAAGGGGACTTTTTAAGCCTAATGGGCATAGTACATAGGTTCCGTACTTCTCTAACCAATTTGTGATGAGAACCTGCGTGGGCCAAGGACGGGGAGAAGTCGGGGCTTCTGCGGGAAGTAGAGGATAGCTTGAGGGGCTTTCCGTCTTCCTATATGTGAAAAGAGGCCTCCGGCAAGTGTCCCGAACACAGTCACCAAGCGGCAAAAACCTGCATACGAATAGGATTAAAAGGGCTTTCAATTTGTTGACAAATAAGCGATAATAGAATAAAATACTGAAAATTCAGATTTAATAACGAAGGGGTGGGCAACGTGTTGAACATAAAAATGTTAAAACCATACTATGTTAAGGAAGACAAACGCTTTATCCGTGTCGTTCTCGCCTACCAGTACTTTTCCTTATTCATCGATAACGAACTATACCAATTCATCCCGATGGAATCCAGAGAAATCATCATCGACCGAAACAAAAAGCGAGTACACAACGTCTTCGATATCTTCGTCTTCCAACGAGGCAAGAAGATGGTCTACGTCTCCGTGACCGACTTGCTTCAGCTTCCGGAATTCATTACACACCTTCACACGATTGTGTCGCCGTATTACGAAGAGGGGATCGAAATCAGCCAGCAATCATCAAGAGAAGTGAAAGAACTCATCCGTGAATTAGAAAAAAATAATCTTCGGCGCCTCATTGACAGGGCGATCGACGAACAAGATGAAGACGCGTTTCATCTTCTGACAGAGAAATGGAATGCGTTGTACACATGAACCAAGCGGGTATGATCGCTCATGCCTGCTTTTTTATTCCCTGAGAATACTTGTCCTTGTCGCATAGTGAACGTTTTCATGATGAAAAATGTAGAAGGATGAAAGTCTCATCATTTTTTAAAAAATAAAGGAAACTAACTGAAAATAGTTAAAAAATAGTGAATTTAGTTAAAATATTTAACGCATTCATCCATTATAATAAGACTAGATTTACAGGTATAGGAAATTAAGGCACCGAGGGATCATACATAAACGACCCGGGGCCGCAGCGAAACCAAACCAGGGAGGTTGCCGAACAATGAATACAAAACCTGATATGCACGTGCTGGATGAGGAATGGGTGTCCCTGATGAGAGAAGCCAAGGCACAAGGTTTAAGTGTGGAAGACGTCAAGAATTACTTACAACAAGAGCATATAAGATCACGAAAAACCATATAGAAGGAATACACCTCTCCAAACCGGGAGGTGTATTTTTTTCCAAAGTGTTCTAGTATAATAGATAGAAAGTAGGATGGTGGGGGGAGAGGACCGGATGAGTAATCATGAATGGATTCATCTGTTGAAGGATTGCTCACTCGCTTTCCAGATGCCGGTGTTCATGGTCAATGATCAGCCGAAGATGATTTATCATTACCCGGATCACCTGATGCGCCCGCCGCAGTTCGTGCGTGATTCCAATGTGCAGTACGTTAAGGAAAGCAAGAAACACCCCTTCCGTCTCGGTATGTATTCGGATGAGTTCATGCAGAGTTATTTTCTCTATACGATCAAAAGGACCGATATGGAAGTTGTACTTGGTATCGGTCCTTTTTTGTCTAATCAGATAGGAAAGAAGAAGGTGAAGGCGCGGGTCGCGGGCCGCGGGCTTGCGCCGGATGTGGAAGAAACCCTTCTGAACTACTTCGATCAGCTGTCCGTCCTCAGCGAAAGCAGGATCAAAGCGATCGAGCATCTGCTTGTGCAGATTCTGCCGCGGCCGGAACTGTCTTCTTCCTTTAATGAGCAGGCGCAGATGCGCCGCCAGTTGAATGATTATTCACGGACGGTTCCTGCCTATTCGGAAGCGGTCGCTGCGAAAGAGAAGTTCCAGCAGCTGTTCCGGTCAGGATCGCCTGAGGCGGTGGCTGCTTATGCAAATTATAAGAAACTGCTTCAGCCTACCCATTCGGACAGGGACGAGATCCGTTCGGCGAAGAACCAGTTGATCCGGCTGATTACCGAGCTCGGAAACTGGTCCATCGAAGCAGGTTCGCAGCCGGATGAGATCATGTCATTAAACGACTTTTATTTGAATTATTTGGAGACGAGAGAGACGCTCGGGGAAGTGGAAGAGCTCGAGCAGAATGTCTTACGGTCCTTTCTGGAACGGATCGGCGGGACGAATGAAATGCTCCGGTCCTCTCCACTTGTCGAGCGGACGAAACGGTACATATTTGAGAACCTCGGCAGGCACTTGACCTTGAAAAAAATCGCCGATGCGATGAACGTGAACCCGAACTACCTTTCTGGCATTTTCGCACGGGAAGTCGGGGTCGCCATCACTCACTTCATCAATCAGCAGCGGATCGAAGAGGCGAAGGAACTGCTCTCGATAACGAACTACTCGCTGCTTGAAATCAGCACCCTGCTCGGCTACAACAGCCAAAGCTATTTCACACGGGTGTTCAAGGGCGTCGAAGGCATCGGGCCGAAGGAATTCCGGAAGAAATACCAGACCTATGAAGATTAAACAGCCGGGAGGTGCGCCTCCCGGCTGTTTTTTTATGCGAATGTTCTCAAAAAAGAATAATAGAAGAAGAAAATCTGCGAAAAAGCGAGAAATTCCTGCACTTTATGTTCTTAATAATGAAATTTATTCTTTTATTTCCGGTAGGTTTCGTATTATAATATTCTTAATAACGAACATCTTGATTCTATGACCGGCCGGCTGTTCGCTGGTTGATGAAAGTGAGGTTGGAAAAGTGACTTCCATTGGTGAGAAAATCCGTGTCCTTAGAGTGAGCAAAGAGTTGTCCGTCAACGAGTTTGCCAAGAAATCAGGGGTGTCCAAGTCTTATATCAGCAACATTGAACGAGGTGTGCAGAAGAACCCGTCCTTGATCATCATGGGGAAGTTGGCGAAGACGCTCGACGTCTCGCTGGAGGAGCTTTTGACACATAAATATGCGAAAGAACTGCAGCTGGAGGAGAAGGAGTAACTCAGCTTCGAAACGCCGATTAATCTGACAGGTGGTGACATGGTGAGAAACAAGACAATCTTCACAAGAGAAGCGGCGCGAAGGAATATCGCAACCATGTATTTGCCGATCCGTCGTCCAGGCAGCCCGGATATTCTTGTATTGGATCCGATCATCGATCAGTACTCCCAGCTTTTACTGAAGCCGGGGTGGCAGCTCCTCTGTTCCAAAGGGAGCGTTTTTGCTTCAATCAGAGACAGAAACGACATCCCTCGTAACCGGAA
>NZ_ANPF01000093.1:0-1150 GCF_000328325.1 Halobacillus sp. BAB-2008
TTAATAAARCGTCATAAAACATTGTCCAAGTTCATGGGTTCATTTCACTCTGCTCTTCCGGGGTCTCACCTGTGCCACTATTCCCACAGGAGTCTGCTCCATTCCCCTCCGCCCTAAGCCATACATGTCTTTCTTTTGTTTTTTCTATCATCTATAGTTATCGCTGGTTGATCGGGATGTTTACCCTTTTCGTCCATAGCACAGGGTTTCTCGACATCCATGACAATCCCCGCAGATATGAGCTGCGGGGATTGTTTGTGTGATGCCCCGGACTCTGCCCATACACCTCTCCCCGCAGAATGACGAGGATTCATGATACACTAAAGGCAGAAAAACGAGGAGACGGAGGAACACGAATGAAACTAACGATCGTAACAGTCGGAAAACTGAAAGAAAAATACTTGAAGCAGGGCATCGCCGAATACACGAAACGCCTCGGCCCCTACGCCAAAGTCGACGTCATCGAAGTCCCTGACGAAAAAGCACCCGAAAACCTGAGCGAAGCCCAAATGCTCGAAGTGAAACAGAAGGAAGGCGAACGCATCCTTGCGAAGATCTCCCCGGATACGTACGTCATCACCCTGGAGATCGAAGGTAAACAGCTCACCTCCGAGAAGCTGGCGAAGAAAATGGACGAGCTTGCGACTTACGGGAAAAGCAAAGTGGCCTTCGTGATCGGCGGATCGCTCGGATTGAGTGATGAGGTGCTGGAGCGGAGTGATTTCGGGCTGTCGTTCTCGAATATGACGTTCCCGCACCAGTTGATGCGGTTGATGCTGGTGGAGCAGGTGTATCGGGCGTTTAAGATTAATCGGAATGAACCGTACCATAAATAGAAGTTCAATTTATATAAGAAAGAAGAAGCTGGTTTCCCATACACCAGCTTCTTTTTCATTGAACCGAATATCTAAGCAGACAATAAAACCTTCTTTTCCCCTTCCAACTTGCGATACATAAGCGCAACCAACATCGCAGGCAGGCTGCACGCAAGCATTCCAATGAAAGCGAACCTCGGCTCTATTTCATATAAGAAGCCGCCGAAAACGGTGAATACCGCGGTGCTCCAGCTGAGCGCAAAAGCGGAGTAGATCCCTTGAGCTTTCGGAATATGTGTGTGTGGGATGTTTGCTGTTAAGTACTTCATAAAGGC
>NZ_ANPF01000094.1:0-27837 GCF_000328325.1 Halobacillus sp. BAB-2008
GGAAATCGTTGACGGAAGCGGCAAAAGAACTGGAACAGGTGGAAGAACGTTCGGCGAAGCTTCGATCCGCTCAGGAAGAAACGAGAAGTCGTCTGCACGAAGAAGAGCAGCAACACGTCAAGATCCTTTCCAAGGTGCAGGCAATGGAAGAAAATTATGCGTTCTCATCCACTGATGTCACAACGCTGAAAGAAAAAGCAGAGAACCGACGCGGTCTCTATGTTAAAGCTCTAAATGAGTGGGAAGAGTTGAAGGAGAAACACCGCACCAAGAAGGAGCAGCTGCAGCAGTTGACAACCGCTGTCGAAGAAGGTGGGCGTTATTTGGAGGATCTGGATAAAGCTGTTAAAAAGTCGAAAAAACAACTTGATCAAACGCTCGTTCAATTTTCTTTCCATGATCATGAAGCATATAAGCAGGCGGTGCGTTCTCCGGGGTTCATAGCTGAGAACCAGCGTATTGTCGATGATTATGAGAAGAGGAAAAGCATAGTGAAAGACCGTGTGAAAGATCTCGATCAACGCCTTGCTGATAAGCATAAGCCGGATTTGGAAGAGCTCCAGTCTCTCCTTGATGAAAAACGCCGAATACTTGCCATTAAGCAGGAAGCTTTCAATGAACGGAGCGCAGCGTACCGAAAGAACCGGGAAATCCGGGAGAAGATAAATATGCTCATGGATGACCAAGGGGAACTGGCTTCCAAGTATTACGATATTGCAGAACTAGCCCAATTGGCAAAAGGGGACAACCATCTCCGCCTTTCTCTTGAACGTTATGTTCTAGCTTCTTACCTTGATGAAATCCTTGTTCAGGCAAATGTGCGCCTGGATCAGATGACCGATCACCGCTATCAGCTGATTCGCAGTGACGCAGTTGCCAAACGAGGAGCTCAGAGCGGGCTGGATTTGGAAATAATTGATCACCATACAGGAAAACAACGTTCGGTTCGAACCCTGTCCGGAGGAGAAGGCTTCAAAACTTCTTTAAGTCTTGCCCTTGGTATGGCTGATGTGGTACAGGCCCATGCGGGTGGTGTCCAGCTGGATACCTTATTCATTGATGAAGGCTTTGGAACGTTGGATGAAATTTCCTTAGAGCAGGCAATCTCCTGCCTTCGCAGTCTCCAAGATGGAAACAGGCTGCTTGGGATCATTTCCCACGTCCCACAGCTGAAAGAAGAAATTCCTGCCAAACTGCAAATCCGTGCGGGAGTAAGGGGATCCACATTGGAATTCACTTTTCAGTAACGGAATGAACAAGTATTCGACAAAGGATCAGACACGAAATAAAAGCGTATGACATGGAACGACGGTTTAATCTTCCTATTGTCGCTACGTGCGCTTGCCCGGGAAATATAGGCTGGGAAATCTTAAAAGAGAACGGGGAAATACTGCACCATTTGGAGGGAGGGGTACGTATGTTAAATAATGATTGGAATGAGTTGCTTGAAGAGGAAAAAGAGAAGGATTATTTCCTTCAACTGAAACAGAAGTTGAACGAGGAATATAAAGAGCATCGGGTCTATCCTGCTAAGTCGGAAATATTGAATGCTCTTGCTTTCACTCCCAGGGAAGCTACCAAAGTAGTCATTCTCGGCCAAGATCCTTATCACGGCAAGGGACAGGCGCACGGGTTCAGTTTTTCCGTTCGTCCGGATGTTACCATTCCCCCGAGTTTAAGGAATATATATAAAGAACTGCACCATGATTTAGACATCCCAGCACCTAATCACGGCTGCCTGCTGCATTGGGCGGAACAAGGGGTCCTGCTTCTGAATGATGTCCTGACCGTCAGAGAGAAGCAGCCTAATTCCCATAAGGGGATAGGGTGGGAGCGATTTACAGATGCTGTCATAGAAATACTTAATCAAAGAGAACGACCGGTAGTGTTCCTTTTATGGGGGAAAACACGCACAGAAAAAAGGCGCTTCTATAGATACAGAGAAGCATATGGTGATCGCTTCCCCTCACCCAAGTCCATTTGCGGCTCACCGCGGATTCTTTGGGAGTAAACCATTCTCCCGCGTAAACGAATTTTTGAAAAAGCATGGGGAAGAACCTATCGATTGGAAGCTTCCAGCCGATTGTCCGGACGCATGAGCCCAAACCAGATTGAAAGAAGGGCATATGCTACAGTATTCTAAAGTTTCGGAGGGGTTTATATGTTTCCTACAGGTCAACCACCATACCCTCCTATGGGGCAGTTTCGAGGGTTTCAACAAGCCGTCCAACCGAATATGATGCGTTCTGCAGCACCCTTTTTCCAAGGAGGGGGACCTGGAGGGGCCATGCGTGCTTTCGGCGCACCCGGCTTCGGAGCTCCTGGTTTCCTGGGTAATGCAGGATCTGCAGTCCCGGGATTCTTCGGAGGCGGATCCGGTTTGGGTACGAAGGCGTTAGGTGCAGCAGGCACAGCTGCTAAAAGCGGAGGGGCAGGATGGATCGGTTATATGCAGACCGCGTTGAAAGCGATGCAGTCAGCGGCTCCGATGATGCAGCAATACGGACCGATGTTGAAGAACATCCCGGCGATGATTAATATGATGAAAATCATGAATGAGCCGGATGAAGAAGAAACATCGCCGGAAAAGGAAGAGAAACAAGGGACGTCAAATGCTTCCGAATCGAGCAGTTTCGGGAGTTCAGAGTCCGAGCAGCAAGAAGATCAAGGAGCATCACAGCCTAAGTTGTATATTTAGGCTGTGCGTGTCACTTGATTTTTTTTTATGAATTAGAAAGAATAGGAACATGCAGGAAAAGCATGAACCTACGTTTAGGAGGTTTTTAATAATGAGTAATCAAGTAGAAAAAGCAATATTTGCCGGGGGATGTTTCTGGTGTATGGTGGAGCCGTTCGACGAACGTCCGGGTATCCACTCCATCGTTTCCGGCTACACCGGAGGCCATACGGAAAATCCGACATACATGGAAGTTGTATCAGAGACAACGGGACACCGGGAAGCTGTGCAAATCACCTACGACCCGGAGATCTTCCCTTATGAGCGTCTCCTGCAGCTGTTCTGGCAGCAGATTGACCCGACAGATGCCGGCGGTCAATTTGCAGACCGAGGCCAGTCTTATACGACAGCTATTTATTATCACAGTGCAGAACAGAAGCGTTTGGCCGAAGAGAGTAAACAAGGTTTGGAGGAGTCCGGTAAGTTTAAAGCTCCGATTGTGACGGAAATCCTCCCTGCTGAAGTTTTTTACCCTGCAGAGGACAAGCATCAGGACTACTACAAGAAGAGCAAGTTTCATTACAAGCGATACAAAAAAGGCTCCGGAAGAGCAGATTTCATCAAAAACCATTGGAGCTTTCCGAAGGATAAAAAGGAACTCCGCAGTCAATTAACGGATATTCAATATATGGTGACGCAGGAAAATGGTACCGAGCGTCCATTTCAGAACGAATACCATGACCATGAAGGGGAAGGAATTTACGTTGACATCGTTTCCAAAGAACCGCTTTTCAGTTCCAAGGATAAATACGATGCCGGTTGCGGCTGGCCGAGCTTCACGAAGCCCATTGAGAAGGTGAAAGAAGAATTGGATACATCCCATGGTATGTTCCGTACAGAAGTTCGATCGGAGCAGGCGGATTCTCATCTTGGCCACGTTTTCGATGACGGTCCCCGGGACAAGGGTGGATTGAGATACTGCATCAACTCCGCTGCGCTCGAATTCGTACCGGCAGAAGAAATGGAAGAAAAAGGGTATGGGTACTTGAAGCACTTGTTCCGCTGATGATCCTGTTCTCCCATCCTCATTCTTCTTGGGTAATGGTATAATGAAAGGATGAGGGGGAACGGAAGTGGGAAGAAAAAGGGCACTGACACAAGAAGAAATATTCAAGGTGACAGGCGAAGTTATGCGTACCGAGGGAATCAAAGGTATCCACTTCAAGAAACTTGCAACAATGCTTGATGTGAGCAGAAGCACCTTTTATGATTATTTCGAAAACAAAGAAGCACTGATCCTCGCCTATATGAAGGCAATGATGGATGAGATGGAATCCAAAATATCTGAAATCCCTGCGGATATCGCACCGAACCAAAAGCTTTACCGGCTCTTGATCGTCCTTCTTGAACATGCAGAGGTTCATCATATCGATCAGATGATCCGTGAACTGCAGTCCGGGGATAAAAGCCTTGCTTTCTTTATCCGCACGGAAGTCCATCAGAATTTGATGGAGACATATAAGAAGATGCTTGATTGGATCAATGCCAGTAAAGAGGAAGGGATTTGGAATCATGATGTCGATACAGAACTGCTCGGGGATCTGATTTTCCATTCCATCCTGTTTCCACAACGAGAAAAACTTGGTGTGAAGAAGTTGGCCGATCAACTTTTTCATATGCTGGAACGTGGAGTTCTTCAAACAAGGTGACAGCCGGTATCCTGATTAGAGGATACCGGCTGTCCTTTTTACAAGAATTCAGAGAAAGGGGTTTTTCCATTCTGTTAATAAACCGTAGTTGCAGGATTCCGCATCTTCCAAATAACCTGGGACAGGCCGGATGGGAGACCGCCCGGACTTTAACAAAAAAGTAAGCACAGGATCTTGTATCTCAGAAGCTATAACGAGATTCACATATTCCTCTGCTGTCCATTCGTGGCTGTATTTATGGTAAAGAGGCATCCGTGCGCCCCCTACAAGCCTGGTCAGCCCGAACTGAATAACGATTTCATACATGGCCTGTGTCAACTGTCTGCCGAGTCCGAGGGAACGGAAGTCCGGATCGACACACAAGTCGACGACATATAAAGTATCCCCTTCCGGGTCGTGCGTCTCCATGGAGCCGTCTGCTGTGATCTCCTTCCAAGTATGGTCTTTGTCATCATCCAGGTGTACTTGCATCGCCGTCATGGAACCAGCGATCGTTCCTTCCACTTCTATACATAAACAACCGGTGGGAAAAGCGGCAAGCTGCTGACTCAATTGCTCTTTGGTCCACCACAAATCAGAGGGGAACGGGGGAGGGAATGCTTTTTTCTGAATGTTTATCAACGTTTCGAAATCCTTTTCTTCATAAGGTCTGATATGAATGTGTCTGTACTTTTTTTTCATCTTATCGTATCCGTAGAGCCATTTATTCATAAAAACACCTCTTTAATAAAATTTAAAATTTGAAAGGGGAGGGAAACATGAGGTATCCTTCACTCTCCACCTATGCCATTGCTCTTTTAGGCGGTTGTATGTTCCAGCTGCTCCACATTCCAATTCCGTTCATTCTCGGTCCTGTGACGGCCATTGTGCTTGCTAAATCCCTTTTCCATATGGAAAGCAGTACGTTTCCATTAGCAAGAGATATTGCCTTTGTCCTGTTGGGAATTCAAATCGGCCATACGTTTACTTCCGATACGTTCACGAGTATTTTCCCATATATGCTTCCATATGCGCTGCTTTCTTTTCTAATGATAGGAATCTGCCTCGTCATCGGGTTAGGGATATCGAAACGGACGGGAATGGATAAGACGACGAGTATGGTCGGAAGTTCTCCCGGTGGTTTATCTGCAATGATCGCTATCAGTGAATCGCTGCAAGGGAACAGCGGGCTTGTCACCATCTTTCATACGCTGCGTCTCATGAGTGTTTTATTCATTATACCTTTTTTTGTCACCCATATGTGGGGGGGAGAAAATACCGCCGCGGTTGATTATTCCCTTTCCGTCGACGGGCCTTTGTGGACGGTCCTCTTTTACATTCTCGTATTCTTCATCGGCATGAAGGGAAAGCATAAGATACCCGCAGGGCTCGTCGTCCTGCCTATGATTGTTATTGGGGCCATTCAGACTTCCGGGCTCTTCCTGTATTCGCTCCCGTCCTCTTTATTTTCAACTTCTCAGCTGATGGTAGGGACGTACCTCGGCCATACGATCATGCCGAGGGAGATTGTCCGTGCAGGTAAGAGCTGCTTCTACTTTCTATCTCTTTCTGTTTTCATAATCGCTGTAGGGATCCTGTTTGCCTTTTTGTTTTCATTCTGGACAGGTGTCGATATTGTCACGTCCGTCCTTGCTCTGGCGCCTGGAGGATTAGTGGAAATGTCTATTACCGCCGGCCAGACGGGAGGAGATCCTGCCGTCGTAAGCTCGCTTCAAACCATTCGGTTATTGACTATTGTACTCGTTCTGCCGCTTTTATTTAAACGGATGGAAAGGCATATACGTATGTAGTATTTTGACATTGTCTCGAATTAAAGATAATATAAGTAAGAATAACAATTACAATTAACTGTATTTATATTATGTAAATTAAACTCAAGGAGGGTACTATGATGAACAGAAAACATATTTATAAAGAAGGGGCCAACCCATCGGGGAACGTTTTGCTATTGTTGCACGGAACCGGTGGTACAGAACAGGATCTCCTTCCGTTAGCTGAGATGATTGATTCGGAAGCAGCGGTTCTTTCTGTCCGTGGAACCGTCACAGAAAACGGAATGCCTCGCTTCTTTAAACGACTTCAAGAAGGTGTGTTTGATATAGAGGATTTGGTCGCTAGAACAGAAAAGCTGAATCAATTCCTGGATGAAGCAGCAGATCATTATGGTTTCGATCGTAAAGAGGTTATTGCCGTCGGTTATTCCAACGGTGCGAATATAGCGGGAAGTCTTCTATTCCACTATGAAAAAGCATTGAAAGGAGCCATCCTCTTCCACCCAATGGTACCAAGAAGAGAAATCCAACTTCCTGAACACCCCGGCCTTCCGGTATTTATCGGGGCAGGGGAAAATGATCCGATCTGCCCCGCGAAGGAAACAAAAGATTTGAAAAACCTGTTGGAGGAAGCAGGAGCGGAAGTTGAGGAGCATTGGGAGCAGATGGGGCATCAATTGACGGCTAATGAAGTGAAGGCTGCTTCGGAATGGTATAAGCGGACATTTTAACAACCTCTTGTTGAGTTTCTTTGTTCGTTGTATGATAGAAGACACGCAAGCAGCGAGGAGGTTGGATCATGATTCATAAAACATGGGAACAAAACGAAACAACAAAACAGGTGGAGTGTATTCACAACGACGCCAAGAAATTTGTCGTCCACAATGTATTAACACCTGGAAAAGTATATGATGTCAAAAATGAGAGCGAAGAATTTTATTTTGTCATCGATAATTCCGGCCGCATGGGCGGATTTTATAAAGAATACTTTAAGGAAGCATAAACAGATAAGACCAGGAAGGGCGAAACCTTTCTGGTTTTTTTATGTTGCCCGGTAGAATACTGCAGGAAAAAGCTGGACATCCTAATATCTGGTGGAGAGACAGACTTCGTTCCCTCCATAGTTAGGAACTGGTTTGCTGTTTTAATGAAGCTATACCAGAAAGTCCGTATATAAAGTGAAACAATTCACCAACTTTTCTTGTAAACACTCGATTCATCGGCGATAATGAAGGTAAGCTGATGGAAGGGGAGGATGAGTTTTTATGGATAAATTGATAGTCGTTCGCCATAGTGAGACAGAAGGACAGCATGAAGATTCGCCGTTGACGAAACAGGGCATCAGGCAGGCACAAACACTTGCTTATTTCCTTGACCGCGCCGGTCATGAAGTGGACCGAATCATCTCCAGTCCTTTTTTACGGGCCGTTGAAACAATTAAACCCTATGCCAGAAAGAAAGGGCTAGAGGTGGAAACCGACGAACGGTTGGAAGAACGAGTATTAAGCCATGAACCACTCAATGACTGGGAAGAAGTTCTGCATGATACCTTCCAGGATCCTGAACTTAAGCTTTCCGGAGGAGAATCCTCGAAGGAAGCGAAGAAACGAGTCCTCTCCCTCATCGAAGAATTGGAGCAAGAGGATTGTGGGAACGTTCTCCTTGTGACACATGGGAATCTGCTCGCTTTACTTCTTCAAAAGTATAAACGCGAAATTGGATTCTATGAATGGAAGCGGCTGACGCGCCCGGATGTATTCCTCGTTCAGAAGTTTGGAGGGGAATATACCGTCGAGCGGATATGGGAGGACTGATGCCCAGGCATCGTCTTCTTTTTTTCACGCGCACGCGAAGAAAGTCGAATGATTACAGGAATTGCGATTTTTCGATAAAATCGTTATTATAGATGGTGGTGTTTATCTTAACCATTATCGGTGAATATAGTAATATAAGCACACGAACTCTATTCGTAAAGGAGGAGAAAATCGATGGCATTTGTAATTACATCCCCATGTAAAGATGAAAAAGCGGGAGAATGCATGGATGTGTGCCCGGTTGATTGTATCGAGGAAGGGAAAGATATGTTCTATATCGATCCTGCGATTTGCATAGATTGTGGTGCATGTGAAGCCGTTTGTCCGGTAGAAGCAATCTACATTGAAGACGAGGTACCGGAAGAAGAAACCCCATACATCGAAATTAACCGCAAGTTCTTTGAAGAACAGTAAGTAACATAACCAGGAACCGCCTCTCTATATAGAGAGGCGGTTTTTTGATACCTCCCGGTGCATACTTTTCCCTTTATGCGGGTAGATACATAAAGAACTGTACTTACTTAGGAGGTAGGGATCTTGACGAATCTACAAAAAAAATCAGTTATCATAACCGGAGCGAGCAGTGGTATTGGAAAGGCGATCGCTCATGAACTCGCATCGAACGGGGCAAACGTTGTTCTTGCTGCCCGAAGATCTGAGCGTCTGAAAAAACTGGCCGATGCTATCGAATCGGAGCATGGAGTTGAGGCGAAGGTTGTAGAAACGGATGTGACGAAGCGGGAAGATGTCGAAAATCTTGTTCAAACGACAAAGGATACATTCGGTAGTGTAGATATCCTGATAAATAATGCTGGTGTCATGCTGTTGTCTTTTCTCAAGAATGATCACGTGGACGAGTGGGAACAAATGGTGGATGTAAACATCAAAGGTGTACTGTTCGGAATCCATGCAGCCCTACCGACAATGATCGAACAGAATACTGGACACATTATCAATGTTTCTTCGGTCGCAGGTCATGAAGTTTTCCCGTCGAGTACTGTGTATAGTGCAACAAAATATGCAGTAAAGGCACTTTCTATGGGGATGGAGAAGGAATTGTCGAAGACGGGTGTCCGTGTCACGAATATTTCCCCTGGAGCGGTGGAAACGGAATTGACGGATCACATTACAGACGGGGATGTGATTGAGATGTTTAAGGAGCGCAGCATGAAGCCGCTGGAAGCGGATGATATTGCCAAAGCTGTAGGATATGCGGTAAGTCAACCTGCTTCGGTCAACGTCAATGAAATTATTGTTCGCCCGATGAACCAGAAATAATGAAAAAAAGGCCGCAGCGGAACTGCGGTCTTTTAATGAATGACTTTAAATTTGTTATGCTGCTTAGAATCCTCCCGGTCTTCCTGGTCGATATGACGGATGGAGCTGAAGGGCGTCGGACCTTTGGAAATCTCATCGACAAAAGTGTTAAGTACCGTTTCTTCTCCTTCTGCTTCCATTAAGACGGTCCCGTCCGGCTGGTTTTTCACCCACCCGCATATGCCGAGGTAATCAGCCTTCTGCTTTGCTGCTGCCCGGAATCCAACGCCCTGGACTCTCCCGTGGATCGTCAGCCTCTTTCGTTTCATATGGTCTTACCCCTTTCTTTACAGGCTTCAGTGATATTGATTCCCTGAAAGGATCAAATAGAAACACAACAGGAGGTTGCTGGATGAAAGAAATAGATATCAGGAACGTATCCGATTTTTTTATAGGACAGACGGAAGATAACACCGGTACAACAGGGTGCACCGTCATCCTGAGTAAAGAAGGGGCGGTCGCTGGGGTTGACGTCCGTGGTGGTGCTCCTGGAACGAGGGAGACGGATCTAATGCGATCGGAAAATATGGTTCAAAAGGTACATGGGCTTTTTCTTGCTGGAGGAAGCGCATATGGTCTTTCTGCAGGAAGCGGGGTCATGCAGTGGCTGGAAGAACACCATATTGGGTTTGAGACAGGCCCGGTGAAGGTCCCCATTGTCCCGGGGGCTATTTTATATGATATTGATCCGTCCCGACCTGCTGTCCGTCCCGATGCAGCCATGGGCTATGAAGCGGCACGGATAGCGTGGGAGAACCCTCCCTTCAGCAATGGAAGATACGGTGCCGGTACTGGAGCGACAGTCGGAAAGCTCTTTGGGAGAGAGAACAGCATGAAGGGCGGCATCGGAAGTTATGCTTTCCAATCTGGAAAGGTGAAAGTAGGAGCGGTAATCGCAGTAAACTGTTTTGGTGATGTGGTTGACCCAGGCACGGGAAGAATAGTTGCCGGTCTGCATAAAAATGGAGAATTTCTGCGGACGGAAACACATTTGATGAATAACGTCTCCACGGCACCAGTCACTGATTCCTTTCAAGGGAATACGACGATCGGTGTTCTTCTGACTAATGCTTCGTTACATAAGTCGGAAGCTAATAAACTTGCATCCATCTCCCATAATGGGTTGGCTAGAACCATCCGTCCTTCTCATACCTATGTAGATGGGGATACGCTTTTTACCATGCACGGGGATGAAGTAGCATGTGATGTTAACGGACTCGGGGCGATGGCTGCGTTCGCTGTTGAGAAAGCTGTGCTTCGGGCATTTGAACACTAAAAAAAGAACGGAGAGGATACCCATGCTTGTATTTGTTTATGGATCCTTGATGACAGGGATGGAAAACCATCATGTGTTGTCTCAGGCGCCCCTTCTCGCAAAGGAAGCACGTGTAAACGGAAGGCTATATGAAGGAGAATCCTATTATCCGCTGCTTGTGGAGGAGCCAGGAGCCTGGACATATGGGGAGTTGTATGAGGTCGATGAAAGAGACCTTGTTTCTCTCGATGCTTTGGAGGAATATGATCCGGAAACGGATAAGGGAACTTTTATAAGAAAAAGCCTTCCTGTCTGGACCGACAGTGGAAAGGAAGAAGCATATGTCTATGTCGCTTCTGAAGAGTCATTGGGAAAACCAGTAGCATCCGGCAATTGGAAAGTCCACCGCTTGTTGATAAACGGGGGCTCCTGCTATTATTTTGCTTACGGTTCCTGTATGGATGATGAACGATTCGCAAAACATGGGGTCGATCGTCTATTTCAAAACGTTACCGGAAGAGGATCGGCGAAGGGCTACCGCCTTGGATTCACATACCCTCTTCCCGACGGGGCAAGGGCAGATCTTGTAGAAGCAGAAGGCAATGTTGAAGGTGTCGTGTATGAGATTAACGAGGAAGCAAGACAATACCTTTACAGGAGGGAAGGTGTCGACAGGGGCGGCTATCGACCGATGGTGCTCCCTGTCGCCCTTGCTTCCGGAAACCAAGTGGAAGCTTTATCATTCACAGTCAGGGAAAAACAGCCGGAGAGTGCGCCCCCTTTCCATTATGCAAAAGAAATCCACAGGGGTGCCGGGCGGTATTTATCACGTTCGTATGTGGATGAAATAGAAAAGAGATTTGCAGAAGAAGTTTGCGGTGAAGAGTTCCGTAATTATTTGCTGAAAAGGAGCTGACATTCATGACTATGGCGACCTGGTCCCACTACAGGGCAAGGGATTTCTCTTCTCTTCCCTACATAGCTTTCCAACGTTCACCCGGTAACAAAGAAGCGATCATTATGATTCATGGAATCACAGCTGAACTGGATCACCACAAGAAATTCGCATCTTTCTGTAAGCGAAAGGCAGATGTCTTCCTGCCCCTCCTTAGAGGATACGACCAGAAAGGAAAAAGAGGGGATATTGACTATTTGGGACAATATGATGACGATTTATCAGATTTTATCCACTTCATTCGGAAGCAGGGATACGGGCGGATTGTGCTTGCAGGCCACTCCATGGGATGCGCGAATATTTTGAGGTTGATGGATCTCCATCCGGATATAGCAGAGGAGTATCTATTCATTGCTCCCTTCTTCCATCCAACCCTTCCTGTCTATCATGACGATGCTACCGAACAAGGGAAGCCCGAAACAGATGTCGATTACGTCATTCATGACAAGAAAATGATTGCTCTCGTAGCGCTTCACAAAATGAACATACACCGCTTTGATGATGCGCATGTCGCAGAGATACCAGATGAATTCCATTACAGCAACCGTTTGAAACTAAGTTTCCGCCTGCTTCTGTCGAGGTTTCCGAAGAAGATCGTCAACGATCTGTTTTCCGGCATGGAAGATCGCGTTTCCATCTTTATCGGTGATGAGGATGAGGTTATTGTTCATCCACTCCTTAAGAATTGGGTGAAGGAGACGTGGGGATTGGACGTCCTACTGATTCCAGGGGTTGACCATAACCATATCCTTCATCATTCTGATCTCCATCGCGTGATTGCAGGGCGTCATGCAGAGGAAGAGTAAAGCATGAAGGATATTTATACGGACGTTTTTGCTTTTCGGGGGGGATACGGGGATTTCGGATATGAACAGGGCCGCGGGTTACAATCGTCCCGTCTTTTGAACTACCATAAGAACCGGCGTCCTCGTTCCGTTCGGCATTATAAGTCTGAAAAATCAGTGGTCAAGCATTTGCTGGATGAGTTTTTTCCTCCTTTATGGGAAGAACTGCTCGGTCTCGCAGAGGGACTTAAATGGTCCGTGGATGATGTCGTGCACGAATACAGCGGGTGGCAGCAGGAATGGGATAAGTCCGGCTGTTCGATTTTGACAGGCGATTCCTTTTTTACACGAAATTATGACTATCATCCGAAAACATATGAAGGCAGGTTTCTTATTTATGCTCCAACAAAAGGGACTCCCACCATCGGACCCGGACAGAGAATTCTAGGTCGTACGGATGGAATGAACGCCTACGGATTGTGTATCGGCTACAACTTTGTCAACCGTGTTCATCCTGGTGACGGGTTTATTTGCTGCACATTGACCAGAATCATACTTGAGACGTGCAGAACGACAGAAGAGGCCGTCGACATGCTGAAGAGGCTCCCTCACCGCCACTCCTTTAATTACGTGGTAACAGATTGCAATGGTGTGACTAAAACAATTGAAGGTTCCCCGCGAGGTGTCCGCATTCATGAGGCACTAGTTTGTACCAATCATTTTCTTCATTTGGAAAATGAAAACCGAAGGCACTTATCTGATTCGCATGAGCGTCTAGGTCATCTCATGGATGCGCAAAAAAGAATGAACGGAGAAGAGGCCTTCCGCTTTTTGAACGATACGACAGGACCGATATTTTCAAAACGCTATTCTCAGTGGTCCGGAACCATCCATACATGCAGTTATCAACCCAGAGATAAAATCGTTCGTTTTGGTTTGGGCGGGGATACCAGCGGGGTTTCTTTCGACTTTGGAGAATTCATGAACGGTAAAAGAATCCGTGTAAAAAAAGTCCTTGGGCATCTGGATACACAGGAGCCCATCCCGTACATCGATGATTTCCCTCTTGAGTAAGAGAGCGATTTCAGAGTAAAATGATGGGAGAATGTACGGGAAAAGGAGTTTGGAGATGACAACGATGACGGATTCTAAATTAGACCAACTAATGCATGTGTACGACTATTTATCTCAGGAAGGGGATGCAGCCTCTGCTGTCAAACTCTTGGACTTGATAGAAAAGGTGAAGGAAGAGGAAACAATAATCGGCTTTGCCGGCCATTTTTCAGCCGGTAAATCGACGCTGATCAACCGCCTTCTCGGCCATGAACTGCTCCCTTCCAGTCCCATCCCCACCAGTGCAAACATTGTCCGGTTAAAAACGGGGTCAGAAAAGACAATTGTATTTTTTGATCAGGAAGATCCTGTATGTTACGAAGAAAAAATTTCTATGGATATGGTAAAGGATTTATGCAGAGATGGAGATGCGGTGAAGGAACTGACGATTCAGAGGCCGGAAGGAGGACTGCCCTCCCATGTATCTGTTGTTGATACACCAGGAGTGGACTCTACTAATGATGCCGATCGACTGATCACGGAAGCCTCTTTGCATAAAATGGATTACATGTACTACGTGATGGATTACAACCACGTCCAGTCTGAAGTTAATCTGCAGTTTCTTGACGAAATGCAGCGTAGAAAGAAACCCTTTACTCTCGTCATTAATCAGATCGATAAACACAAAGAAGAAGAGTTGACGTTCGAATCTTACAAACGGAGCATCGAGGCAGCCCTGAAAACATGGGGGATTCATCCGGAAGCTGTTTTTTATACGACAATGCGGGATTCGTCCCATCCGGAGAGTGATTGGGCAGAACTATCTCAACATTTCCGTGCCCTTTTTGACCTCGGTCCTTCCAAAGGTTCTCATCAGGCCGTGAAGGAAGCCGAAATGATCATGGAGGAAAGCGTTCGTACATATAAGGAAGAACGTTCCTCCTTCCTCGCAGATCTAAAAGAGCGGAAGCAGACGCTGTTGGATCAAGTGGAAAACAGCCCTGTGGACGAAGGTATCTTCCATGAGACAGAAGACCTTCTAAACAGAGGAATGGAAACATTTGAGGAACGTATCTTGACCTTCCTTCCTAATGCGTATTTAATGCCCAGTTCTCTTCGGGAATACGCAGAAGCTTTTCTCGAGTCACTGCAGCCGAACTTTAAAGTAGGCCTTCTTTTCTCCGGGAAGAAAACGGAGGAGGAACGAAAAAGACGGGAAGAAACATTTTATGAAAAATTGAACGCATCCATTCAAGAGAATCTGCAATGGCCTCTGCGGGAACGGATGCTGTCGATCATCGATACACAAGGCCTGCGTGCACCAGAATTGGTGAGTCAGGTACAGAATATGGATTTCCAATATCCTAAGGAGCGACTTCGTTCTTTAGTGGAAAGCGGTGCATCCGTTACCGGCGCATATGTGCTGCTTTATACAGATCAAATCGCTAAAGATATCCGACAGGAAATGAAAACTTATGTCGGGGCATGGAAAAGGGAATGGGAGGCAGCACTTAAGAGGCAGCAGCAGGAATGGAAAGACAAACACGAAGAAGCGTTTGCCGCATATGAAGAAATTCAGCACATTAATCAAACAATACGTTCGCAGGAAGCGGAAATCGAGTCCTATGAAAACAGCCTTCGATCCCATTTCACGGGAAGTATCACATCCAGTGTAGAAGCGAAGGTGGAAAAGGATTTAGAGAACAGAAGGAAGCGGATAAAAGGTGAAACGGCGGGAGTCAGGATTACGCGGAAGAGTCGACAGGAAACAGAAGCTGGGGAGGATTTTTGCGATCAGGATCGCACATCTTCCTCCAGTATGATGCATGCAACGCTAGAACGAGTCGACCGGACGATTAATGCCATTGCACCGCTCGATGGACTCCAAAGTCTCCGTGAACAACTGCAAAGGAAGCGGGAAAGACTCAAGAACCGATCCTTTACCATCGCTTTATTCGGCGCATTCAGTGCAGGGAAATCGTCTTTTGCCAATGCGCTGCTTGGTGAATCGGTCCTGCCTGTATCGCCGAATCCAACAACGGCAACGATTAATAAGATTTCCCCACCGTCTATAGAAAAACCTGATCGGACGCTTGATGTGTACGTTAAAAATGAAAAAGAGATGATGGAAGACCTTGCGGATATCAGGAGACGGATGGGGCTTCAGAGAGAGACACTCGATCTTCTATATGAGGAAGTAAAGCAGAAAGGGACGCAGAGCGATCTTTTGGACCAGAAGCAGCTTTCTTTCCTGGAGGCATTCATGCAAGGCTACCATGAGATGAGGGAATATTTGGGGACACGCATGGAAGCTCCCTTTGACGAGTTTACAAGTTACGTAGCAGATGAAAAGAAGTCCTGCTTCATTGAATCCATGGAATTGTTTTATGATTGTGCTTGGACAAAGGCGGGAATCACGCTTGTTGATACGCCCGGCGCAGACTCCGTAAATGCAAGGCACACAGATGTTAGTTTTAAATACATTAAGGATGCAGATGCTGTTTTGTTCGTTACTTATTATAACCACCCATTCTCTCAAGCGGATCAATCCTTTTTGACGCAGCTCGGCAGGGTTAAGGACAGTTTTGCCATGGATAAGATGTTCTTCCTTCTGAATGCGGCAGATTTAGCAGCGTCCGAGGAGGAACTTCAGCAGGTCGAGATGTACATGAAAGAGCAGCTGCTTGGTTTCCAAATCCGTAAACCGCGGCTCTATTCCGTCTCAAGCCTGCTCGCCTTGAAAGAAAAGCAACAGAAGGAACATTTGTCATCTGGAATGGAAGCTTTTGAAGCAAAGTTTCGAAGTTTCCTGAATGAAGAGCTTGCTTCCGTTTTGATTCAATCGATGGAAGCGGATGTTTCAACAGCTAAGCAGATGGTCGAGGCGTTTATATCAACGAGCCGGATGAATGAAGGACAAAGGAAAGAAGAGAAACGGTTGTTGGAAAGACAAAAGGCTTCTGCGCTGGCTCTGTTCCATAAGGAGGAGCCGGTTGGAGCGAAAGAGGCGGTTCGTAATAAAGTGGCGAAGCAACTGCATTATGTCCAGGAGCGGATGCTGCTTAATTACAACGATTTCTTTAAACAGTTTTTCAATCCTGCCGTAATCAACGGCCGGGGGCAGGATATGAGAGAACAGGCTTTAGAAGCATACCGGAAACATGCAGAAGCGGTGGAATTTGAATTGAATCAGGAACTGAAAGCTGTATGTCTACGGATGGAACAGACACTCAGGGAGTTAACTGCCAGCCACATGATGAAGGTTAATCAGGATCTTAAACAGGTCAAAGAAAGTATCCACTTAGAACAGCCGGAATGGCCGGATGTTCCTCTCCCAGCCATTCATGCCGACCTTCACATCGATCCGCAAGCCGAGAAAGAATCGAAAAAAGCAGTCAAGAGCACGAGAGCCTTCTTCGAACGTAATGAAAAAGAAGCACTGAGGGACACGCTTCTCTCCTATATTAGAGATGCATTAAGCGATTCGATCGGTGGCCAAAGCGGCATTGTAACCAGGCATTACCAAGAGCAGTGGGACCAATTGTTTATGCAATTCCAGAGCGAGTGGATGCATCAGACGCAGGATAGTTTTGACCGACTGTTGTACCCGTTGGAAAACCCTATTGATGTAGCCCATCTCGAAGCAGTTTATAAGCAATTAAAATAAATGAGAAACGGTCTGCCGTCTGACGGGGGCCGTTTTTTTATAATAAATTCATGATGATGGATCAATCAGCATAGAATGCTAAGGAAAGGGAGGTGACGTATATATGTATCCATATTCCCATCCTTATCAGGGACAAGGCATGTATCGTCAGACGTATGCATCTGAAACGGCACAGGCGTCTCTGCTTGCAAGTCCACTTGCTCCGGACTTAAAAGGGGCGGTTCAATTCTATCAGATGCCTTACGGCGTGGAAGTTTTTGTTCAAGTAGAAGGACTGCCGGCTTTCCAGGCGTCGAAGAACGGAGCACAAATAGGCCCGCACGGGTTCCACATCCATGAAAAAGGTGTTTGTGAGATCGGAGATGGCAAAGAACCTTTTGCATCTGCGGGAGGCCACTGGAATCCGGACAATGAGCCTCATGGAAACCACGCAGGTGATTTTCCAGTTCTGTTTTCCAATGAAGGCAGAGCAAGAATGATTTTCTTTACCGATCGTTTTCGAGTAGAGGATGTGATCGGTAAGGCGATCATCATCCATCAAGGTCCCGACGATTACCAATCGCAGCCGAGTGGAAACGCGGGAAAGAGAATTGCTTGTGGAATTATAGAAAGAATGGAATAAAATACGCCTTCATGGATATAATGTAATAAGCAGGGGCGCGAGGCGTCTATACTTGACTTCACCGGTGAGTCATAGTATAGTTTAGACAAGGTTTCCATTTGCCAAATTTAAGAAAATACATGTTATAAAGAGTGATCCTTTTTAGGGTACTTTTCATAATATGTGATTTTCATGAATGAACGCATATTAATTTTAGAAATATTGGAGGATCCATCCCTATGAAAACAGGTACAGTTAAGTGGTTCAACGCGGAAAAAGGTTTCGGTTTCATCGAAGTTGAGGGCGAAGACGATGTATTCGTACACTTCAGCGCGATCAACGAAGAAGGCTTCAAATCTCTTGAAGAAGGTCAAGCTGTAGAGTTTGAAGTTACAGAAGGAAACCGCGGGCCACAGGCTGCAAACGTAACAAAAATATAAAAACACAAATATAAAGAGACTGGCTTTTCGGGTCAGTCTCTTTTATATCATTTCAAGTCTAAAGGAGGCTACATCATGGCTTTCGGTAAAAAAACCAGGCTGAAATCAAAGAAGAAGATACAAAAATCTGGGTGTGTACATCCGATGATTGTAACTGTTGGATGAGAGATAACTTTAGAACGAATGATGATAAGAAGTGTCCTATGTGCGGCAGCCCGATGGAGGAAGAAAACAAAGTCCTTCAGGTTGTGGAAAATAACAGTCTCTACTATAAATCCCAATCATAAAGAAAAGCGGTTGCCATGGAGCAATCGCTTTTCTTTTCTTCTGTTCATTCCGAGGGGATGAATGTTATAATTCTTAATGGTCTACTACGTTAACACTGGAGGATTAATTTATGCTGAATGTAAACAATGTGAGTCTTCGTTTCGGAGATCAAAAGCTGTTCGAAGATGTCAATATAAAGTTCACGCCTGGTAACTGTTATGGACTTATCGGTGCGAATGGTGCAGGAAAATCAACGTTTCTGAAAATTTTGAGCGGGGAGATCGAACCGCAGACGGGAGAAGTATCGCTGAAGAAAGATCAGCGCCTTGCTGTCTTGAAGCAGAACCATTTCGAATATGACGATTACGCCGTACTCGAAACCGTTATTATGGGACATGCCCGTTTGTATGAAGTGATGAAAGAGAAAGATGCCATTTATATGAAGGGCGACTTCACCGAAGAAGACGGTATGCGTGCAGCGGAACTCGAAGGAGAATTCGCTGAAATGAATGGTTGGGAAGCGGATTCTGATGCTGCCCGCCTTCTCAAGGGGCTTGGGATCGATGAAGATCTTCATGAGAAGAAGATGAGTGAGCTGGAGGGCTCTGATAAAGTGAAAGTGCTTCTTGCACAAGCTCTTTTTGGAAATCCGGATGTCCTTCTTCTGGATGAGCCTACCAACCACCTGGACATTAAAGCGATTCAATGGCTGGAAGATTTCCTCATCGGTTTTGAAAATACGGTCATTGTCGTATCCCACGACCGTCACTTCCTGAACAATGTTTGTACACACATTGCAGACCTTGATTTCGGTAAGATCCAGATTTATGTAGGCAACTATGATTTCTGGTATGAATCCAGCCAGCTGGCTCTCAAAATGGCTCAGGAACAAAACAAGAAGAAGGAAGAAAAGATTAACGATTTGAAGGAATTTATCGCTCGTTTCAGTGCGAACGCTTCTAAGTCGAAGCAAGCGACGTCCAGGAAGAAGCTGCTGGAGAAAATTACATTAGATGATATTCAGCCTTCTTCAAGGAAATATCCTTACATCGCTTTCCAAGCGGATAGGGAAATCGGGAATGACTTGTTGACGGTAGAAAACCTTACAAAAACTATAGACGGCGTCAAAGTGCTGGACGGGATCAGCTTCACTTTGAACAAAGATGATAAAGTTGCCTTCGTCGGTTCCAATGAAGTGGCAAAAACGACGTTGTTCCAAATTCTGACGGGTGAGATGGAACCGGATGAAGGAACCTATAAGTGGGGGATCACAACTTCACAAAGCTATTTCCCTAAGGATAACTCTGAATTCTTTGAAGGCTCGGAGCTCAGCCTTGTTGAATGGCTGCGCCAGTATTCGCCAGAGGATGAAACAGAAACATTCCTGCGTGGTTTCCTCGGTAGGATGCTGTTTTCTGGAGAAGAAGCGTTGAAAAAGGCGAAAGTCTTGTCCGGGGGAGAGAAAGTACGTTGTATGCTTTCCAAAATGATGCTTTCCGGTTCGAACGTTCTCCTGTTGGATGAACCGACCAACCACCTTGATTTGGAATCTATTACAGCATTGAACAAAGGGTTGATTAACTTTAAAGGTTCCATCCTTTTCGCTTCCCATGACCATGAGTTTATTCAGACGATTGCCAACCGCATTATCGAAGTGGCTCCTAACGGTATTGTAGACAAAGAGATGAGCTATGATGAGTTTCTGGAAGATGCGGAAGTTCAAAAGCAAGTTAAAAAAATGTACGCTTAATAGAGAGAAAGCATCTGTTCTTAGCAATAAGACAGGTGCTTTTTTTTGATAAATTATGTTTTATTTCTTACAGTCGTGGTATCAATAATGTAAGAAAAAGAAAATATATTCCGTAAATTCTGTCGATAAAAGGCTCTATGAGGGTATTTTTGGCATTTTCATGCTACGAATGCCCTTTTTGTAATGGGACTGAAATATAGATGTTATCTTTGCAATCAAACTGTTGCTTGTTTGTTCTTAAAATCCATGAAGATTCTGGTATTCTTGTAAATGTGACCTGATCACGGGGCAAGTACGAAGGTGATCGACCAAACAAGAGGAGGCAGAATCTCATGAAAAAAACCGTATTTTCTGTTGCAGCTACCGTAGCACTTACCGGTGCATTTGCGACATCTGTCAGTGCCGAAGAATATAGTATCAACAAGGGTGACACCCTTTGGAGTATTTCACAAAAACATAACGTATCTGTAAATGATTTGAAATCTTGGAACGGCTTGAATTCTAATATCATCTACCCTAATCAAACGTTAACAGTATCCAATGACGCAACGAACTCTACATCTCCTAAATCTTCGAACGCATCCACGTACACAGTGAAGTCCGGAGATACGTTGTTCGCCATTAGCCAAAAATTCAATATTTCCGTAGATCAGTTGATGGCGTGGAACAACCTATCTTCCACCCTCATTTACCCTGGTGACCAATTCAAAGTAGACGGTCAGGCATCTGTCCAGCCGAAAGCATCTGCTCCTAGCACAACGGAACAGCCTAAAGCAAGCGCGCCGAAAGAAACGAGCGCACCTAAAGAGGCAAGCGCACCTAAAGAGAGCACAAAAGAAGCTGTTCAGACAAACACTTCCAATAAAGGTACAAGCAATGATGTAGTCAAAGAAATCACTGCTTCTGCTACTGCTTACACAGCAAACTGTGCTGGATGCAGCGGTGTAACGGCAACAGGAATCGACTTGAAAGCGAATCCTGACCTTAAAGTAATCGCCGTTGACCCTAACGTTATCCCGCTTGGTTCTAAGGTGTATGTAGAAGGTTATGGTACAGCGATTGCTGGAGACACCGGCGGAGCTATCAACGGAAACAAAATTGATGTTTACATGAAGGATCGTGCTTCTGCACTTGATTTCGGACGCAAGACAGTAAAAGTTCAAGTTCTAGCTGACTAAAACGGAAGTGTTGCCCCTTCTTTTTACAGCTATCTTCTATCTTTTATAATATCAAGCCCTTTGTCTATCACCGACAAAGGGCTTTTTATTTTGGAGTCAATATAGTTGGATCCACGGTTCCTTCTTGGTAGACTAATAGCATCTTGACACGGAAAGGGGTACGTTAATTATGAAAGCAATTGTCCACGAACGAAAAGATGGTTTGGAAGGTCTTCAATATAAGGAAATGAATATGGAGCGGCCGACAGGTAAGGATGTATTAATTAAGGTACATACAGCAGGTATGAACAGAAGAGATGTAGCTGTGGTTACAAAGCGGCATAAAGGAACGGATGCGCCATTAATTCCCGGATCTGATGCCTCGGGAGTTATCGAAGCGGTTGGAGAGGATGTACAGCGATTTCGAGAGGGGGACGAAGTAGTTATTAATCCTGGTCTCGGTTGGGAAAAGAAAAGCGAATATCCTCCGGAAGGGTTTGAAATTGTAGGGTTACCGGATCATGGAGCATTTGCTGAATATTACTGCTGTTCCGAAGCACACGTAGAAAAGAAACCGTCGCATCTATCTTTCGAAGAAGCCGGAGTTCTTCCATTAGCTGCTCTTACAGCCTACCGCGCTTTAGTGACCAGGGGGCAAATTAAAGCAGGTCAGACGGTGTTGTTACCCGGCATCGGAAGTGGTGTCCTTACCTTTGCTCTTAAATTCGCCAAAGCGAAAGGTGCTCGTGTTATCGTAACATCCCGTTCGAAAGAAAAGCTGGAGGCAGCGCTTGCGATCGGTGCAGATGCTGCAGTTATGACAGAAAGCGATTGGAAAGAGGAGCTCGCGGAAGAAACGATTGATTTGTCTATCGAAAGCATTGGCAAGGCTACATTCCATAAATCGTTGGAGGTCCTGAGAAAAGGAGGAACGCTTGTTACTTTTGGAGCGACGACGGAGGATGAAGTAACCATTGATATCCGGAAGTTTTTTTATGCTCAGCAAAACATTCTCGGATCAACCATGGGAAGTGCGGAGGAGTTCCGGGAAATGCTTTCATTTATAGAAGAGAATGACATTCATCCTCAGCTAGACAAGCTGTTTAAGCCCGATCAACCTGTTGAGGCATTTGAGTATTTAAAGAACAGCGGTAATTTCGGAAAAATCGGCTTCCGTTTTCAATAATCATCCCACTTAAAACTTAGTAGCAACTCCGAATGAAATAAAAAAACATACAATAAGCGAACGAATGTGCGTAACAGTCGACAAAAGACCCCTCATTTATTGTAAAATAGTAACAAGCAATGCAATCAATGGAGGTGGAACCATTGTCACACAAAAACAATCCGAAGCGATTCGCTTTGAACATGAGTGCTGCTCAGTTCACCAAGTTCTATATTATGCACCTTCTGCAACTCCGTCAACCGATGATCAGTGAGCATTTCAAGGCCGAATTTAAACAGTTGACCAACAATTGGGTACCGGCGCCTTCAACACTTCTCGACACCCTTCATGAAATGACAGAGCAGGGGTTATTATACCGGAAGGAAGACTATAAGTCACATGACCGGAAACGTCAGAAGGTGTATTGGTACAGCCTTACGGATGATGGGAAAGAAGAGTTCGACGTATTGAAGAAGAGATATAAACTTTTGTTTGAGGAACAGATTTTTATTTTGAAAAAGATTATGTCCGACGTTTACCGTTAGGAGGGGCACACATGAGGCTGAGTGTCTTAGATCAGAGTCCTATATCAAAAGGGCAGACAGCAGAAGAAGCGTTGCAGCAAACGATTCAGCTTGCCGTTCATACGGAACAACTGGGTTATCACCGTTATTGGGTAGCAGAACATCATAACACAAATGGCCTCGCGGGATCTTCACCGGAGATATTAATCGGTCAGATCGCGGCTTCTACGAGAAGGCTTCGGGTTGGATCTGGTGGAGTGCTCCTGCCGCAGTATAGTCCACTGAAAGTTGCTGAAACGTTCCGGGTATTGGAAGCATTCCATCCGGAGAGAATCGATCTTGGTGTCGGTCGTTCCCCTGGAGGTGGAAAAAGGACGAGGCTTGCTTTGACGGATGGAATGGAAAAACCGCTTCACTCGTTCTCCAGGCAGGTAAAGGAGCTGCAGCAGTTCCTTCATGGAGATATTCCTAAAGGACACGAGTATTATGGAGTTTCAGCTCGCCCTGCCACGAAGACAGTACCGTCTATGTGGGTACTCGGCTTGAGCGAGCGTGGAGCGAAGCACGCAGCGTTATATGGTACTGGATTTACGATGGGGCACTTTATCAGTCCTGATAAAGGGGAGGAAGCTGTTCGTACCTACAGAGAACGTTTTCGCCCCTCTAAGAGTTTAAAGATGCCGCAAGTAAACGTTTGTGTTTTCGTCGTTTGTGCAGACACGCAGGAAGAGGCAGAAAGACTGGCAGCAAGTCAGGATTTGTGGCTTCTTGAAGTGGAGAAAGGATTAGAAACGAGAATCGCTTCTGTAGAAGAAGCGAGCACACGTACGTACACGGAGAAAGAGATGGAAAAGATTCGCAGCAACAGGCGTCGCTGCATTATAGGAGATCCTCACCATGTAAAAAGGGAGCTTGACCTTTTAGCAGAAAAATACGGAACGGAAGAATTCTTAGTGATTACCAATATCTATGACTTTAATAAGAAAAAGCGTTCCTATGAACTGTTGGCCGAACTTATGTAAACCATGCGCGGAACCCCTCTATTATTATTCACCCAAACCAATTTGCCCCTTTCTGCATATACAGTAGAAAGGGGGGATTTGGAATGAGTAAAGGATATGGTGGAGGATTCGCGTTGATTGTCGTATTGTTTATTCTCCTCATTATTGTAGGAGCTTCTTGGTGGTATTAATCACCAGCGTAGAGCGCGGCAAGTGCCGCGCTCTTTTCATTTGCGTTTACATAAAGAGCCCATTTTAAAACGGGGTAAGGTAAGCTATAATAGGGAGTATTATGTTTATAAAGGATGGCTATAAAATGAGCGAAAATAAAAATCTGGGAACCATACAAAAATTAGAGATCCTAAAAAAGATCACCGGCGGTTTTTCGGCCACTGACGGAACGAAGGAAATCATCATACCTGATGAAGAAATCCAGGGCGAGATGGAAATCGGTCAGATCGTTGATGCTTTTATTTACACGGATAAAAAAGGCACCGAGACAGCTACGATGGATATTCCGGATGTCACAAGGGATTCCTATGGATGGGCAGAAGTCGTCGAGTACATGGCTCCTATGGGGGTATTTGTCGATATCGGTCTTCAAGGTAAGGATATTCTCGTATCTTCCGATGAACTCCCGTTACTGAAATCCGCATGGCCGAAAGAAGGGGACTATTTGTTCGTCAGTCTGGAAACCGATAAAAAGGGTCGCCTTGTAGCAGAACCAATATCGGAACAAGAGGTCATGGACGATCTGGAGAAAGCGCCGGAAACGTTGATCAACCAGGAAGTGACCGCAAGAGTGTATAAAGCGACTAAATCAGGTTCAGCAGTCCTTACAGGAGAAGGGTACAGAGGCTTTATTCATCCCAGTGAGCGAAAGGAAGAGCCTCGGCTTGGACAAACAGTAACGGCAAGGGTAATCGACGTAAAGGATGATGGTACCATTAATCTGACTCTACGACCTTTGAAGCAGGAAAGCATGAAGGAAGATGCCGAGATCATTTATGATTTTCTCCAAGAAAACGATGGAGTCATGTTCCTAAATGATAAGAGCGATCCGGAAGCCATCCGGAATCAGTTCCAGATCAGCAAAGCAGCTTTCAAACGGGCGTTGGGACAGCTGCTGAAACAGTCCAAAATTGAGTTTAAAGATGGGAAAACTGTCATCAAACACCACTCGGAATAATACTTAGTAGCAACTCCGAACAATATAAAAAGAACTTCAATCATCCATAAGGATAAAGAAGTTCTTTTTTTATGGAGATAAATATACATCTTTAAGTATCTTCAGTAGTTAAATGGATGCTTGACACTATAATTGAGAAGGATTATCATTATCTTTATCATAAACCAGATAAAGGGGAACAATAATGGAAACGACTAAATCAGATTTAGCAAAAATTATCAGGGAACGACGATCAGTAAAAACCGGCTACAACAATGAGCCTGTCCCTCAGGAATTAGTAAAGGAGCTCCTGGATGATGCCTGTTGGGCACCAACTCACGGCTTAAGGGAACCTTGGAGGTTTATCTACATACCAGAAGAAGAGAAAGAGGGGTTTGTTGAATCACTTGTTCAGACATTCCCTAAAGACATGCAGGAAAACAGGAGAAATTATTTCAGCCAGCCGACTGCCTTTTTAATTGCGGTTATGGAAGAGGACCCGCGACAGAAACAATGGGAAGAGAACTTTGGAGCAATCAGCTGCTTGCTTCAGAATTTCCAGCTGCTGGCATGGGAGAGAGGACTCGGCGTCGTATGGAAAACAAACCCGCAGATTCATGAACCGAAAGTTCGTCGTTTATTAGGAGTCGAACAGGGAGAGAAGATTGTCGGATTCATCCACATGGGCTTTTTTGATCACGAACCAAAAACGAAAACGCGGACACCGATCGAACAAAAATGGAGCGTTTATAAAAATTAACACAAAAAACACATCGATTTGATGTGTTTTTATTCGTTTCATGCCGAAAATGCCAAAAATGCGAAGGGGAGAACTAATGTTCGCGTTTCTTGTTCTTATATTTTGAATCAAAAGCTATCAAAACGACGCCTAGTGTTTCTCCAGGTCTTCCACGAGTTTCAGTTTGTGTGCACCCATATTTTTTTACAATTTAGACTCCAGTGGCAAGGTCAAATTTATACAATAAGGCTTGACGATAGACGGGGAGGCTGCATTCATTTTATGATAGAGGTAAAACGTTAATAAAGGAGCATTTTATGAATTTTATCGCTCTCGATTTTGAAACAGCCAACAGAGAACGCTCTTCCGTTTGTTCCATCGGAATAGTGGAGTATGATAATGAAGAAATTGTTCAGGAGTATTACAGGCTCGTCCAACCGAAGAACAATTATTTCGCACCAATCAATATTCAAGTACACGGAATTACTCCGGAGGATGTAGCTGATGCCGATACGTTCGACATTCTTTGGGAAAGGGAGATAAAGCAGATGGTGGAAGGGAAGCTGGTGGTCGCTCATAATGCCCCGTTTGACATCGGCGTACTTCGAGCTGTGCTCGATGCTTACCAACTTCCGTATCCTATGCTTGCATACAACTGTACCGTCAATATTGCAAAAAAACATGGGATCTCCCAAAATACAAATTAAATGTCGTGGCTGACCACCTGGGCTTTGCTTTCCATCACCACCATGCCCTGGAAGATGCTAAAGCCTCCGCCTTTATCCTTCTTGAAGCAAAAAAAGAACTTGGCGCCGTAAACCTCAAAGACTTAATAGAAAAGACGGGGACAACAAATGGCATGATTTTCGACGGTGGATATGAACCGGCCCGGATCAACAAACGAAAAAAGGCCAGGAAATCTACTGGCCATACATTTGCTGCAGCAACCAAAGAAATAAATCACAATCACCCGTATGCCGGTTGTACGATTGCTTTTACAGGGAGATTAAATGGGTTGAAAAGACAAGACGCAGTAGAACAAATCAAACGTGCAGGAGCCGTTTGGCACCCTCAGATTGAGTCAACAACCAATTATGTAGTGGTGGGATCTAAAACGTATGATAACTATTTAAATGGAGAAAAAACAACAAAACTTGAACGAGCTGAACAGCTGTTAAGTCAGGGAGCATCCATAGAAATACTACCCGAGACCGTTTTCATGAACGAGTTAAACAAAAACGCTACTGTGTAACGCTTCACAGCAGCGTTTTTGTTATGTCAAACGTTCCATTCGAAGAAAATACCGGCTGTCTTTTAAGACTTGTGGATGAACAGCAACAGCGAGCTTCGGCTGTCTTCCCAGATTAATCCCGGCACCGTAATAATACGCCTGCCAGACAATCTTACTGCAATACTGCTGGTGACTTCTGCTTCCTAGAGTTGTCATGATTGTGTAGTCTGCAGGTGTATGATTGGGATAGTGAGTATCAATATACTGCGCAGCACGCAGGCCCGCATCTTTTTGTTTCGGTTTGTACCGTTCGATTCCACGAAATTTTTGTAAGTAATACGGAAGAGGATCTCGGATAATTCCTGCAGGCACAGAATGAACCACATGATTATCTCCAGTTACGATGCCCACATGTCCGATATAAAATGATTCTTTCTTACCAATCGGGGAGAACAACAAATCACCAGGTTCTACCAAAGAAGCATCGAGTCGGCAGCAGCTGGAGGGGTTCTTAGAAATATATCTAATTATGAACACCAGAACAGCTAAAAGGGAAAATAACAATCGTTTTTTCATGGAATCGTTCCTTTAACTTATGATTTCTTTTAGAGTACTTCATCGCCAGTAGAAAAACAAAGGGAATGAAAGATGCTAAGTGCCAAAAATACCACCCTGGAACAAATGTTCGCAAATCATTCTTATAGCAGTTAACCAACAAAGAGAGAAGACAAAGGACTCGCTTACTTATTTTAATAATTTTCTTAGTTTACATAATATATATTATACTGAG
>NZ_ANPF01000095.1:0-35201 GCF_000328325.1 Halobacillus sp. BAB-2008
GAAGGTGGAGGAATCACCGGGGAAAAACCGATCATGACTATACCGGATGCAGAGCCGCTTGGACCCAAACGCCCGCTTGACTGTATGTTAATCGCTCCTCTTACAGGTAATTCTACAAGTAAACTTGCGAATGCTTTAACAGACTCCCCCGTACTGATGGCGGCAAAAGCAACACTCCGAAACGAAAGTCCTGTAGTGCTGGCAGTCTCAACCAATGATGCCCTCGGATTGAACGGGGTCAACATCATGAGATTGATGGCGACAAAGCATATTTACTTCGTCCCCCTTGGTCAGGATCATCCATTCAAAAAGCCTAATTCTCTCGTGGCTGATATGACGCTTATCCCGGAGACTATTGAAGCGGCCCTCCTTGGGAAACAGCGGCAGCCGGTCTTGATCGAACGCTATCCAAATTAAGTGAAACTTTTCATACAGGTATTCTTGGAAATATGATAAAATAACAAAAATAGTGACATATCTTACTATTCTTACAACAACACACAGAGAGAGGATGCCATTTGATGAGTGAAGCAAAACAATATAATGTAGCCGTAGTCGGCGCGACAGGAGCGGTCGGACAGAAAATGCTCGAAACGCTGGAGGACCGTAACTTTCCAATCAACCAGCTTAAGCTTCTGTCTTCCAGTCGCTCGGCTGGATCGAAAGTGACATTTCAAGGAAACGATTATACGGTGGAGGAGGCGACTCCGGAGAGCTTCGAAGGAATCGATATCGCTTTATTCTCCGCAGGAGGGTCCGTCTCCAAGAAACTGGCACCGGAAGCGGTCAAGCGCGGCGCTGTCGTTGTAGATAATACAAGTGCTTACCGGATGGCGGAAGATGTACCGCTCGTTGTACCGGAAGTGAACGAGAAAGATATTGCTGATCATAAAGGAATTATTGCCAACCCGAATTGTTCCACCATTCAAATGGTTGCTGCACTGGAACCAGTGCGCAAAGCCGTGGGGATGAAGCGTGTGATCGTTTCCACGTATCAAGCGGTTTCCGGTGCTGGAAATGAAGCAGCGGAGGAATTAAGGAATCAGTCCCAGGCATTCCTCGATGATACGGATTTGAAAGCAGACATTCTTCCTGTAAAAGGAGATAAGAAGCATTATCCGATCGCATTCAATGCGTTGCCGCAGATTGACGTGTTCCAGGATAATGGATATACATTCGAAGAAATGAAAATGATCAACGAAACGAAGAAGATCATGCATGCCCCTGAATTATCCGTTGCAGCCACCTGTGTGCGCCTTCCGTTCTTCACTTCCCATGCGGAGAGTGTGTATGTGGAAGTAGAGAAAGACGGCGTCACGGTTGAGGAGATTAAGCAGCTTTTGGCCGATGCACCTGGTATTGTCCTTGAAGATGACCCTGCGACACAGACCTATCCAACACCGCTTTCCGCGGCAGATAAAAGGGATGTGTTCGTCGGAAGAATCAGAAAAGATTTGGACGATGATCGCGGATTCCACCTTTGGGTCGTCTCTGACAACCTGCTTAAGGGAGCGGCATGGAATTCTGTGCAGATCGCAGAATGCTTGATCGCGAACGAGTGGCTGTAAACTCATATAAGTAGAGGTGGCCAAATGAAGCTACTTGTGCAGAAATTTGGTGGAACATCCGTCCGGGATCAGGAAAGCAGATCCCGGGCGATCCATCATGTGAAAAATGCTTTGGACGAAGGCTATAAAGTTGTCATAACAGTGTCAGCTATGGGTAGAAAGGGAAGCCCTTATGCGACGGATACGCTTCTTGGGTTAATCGACTTCCCAAAAACAGAAGTATCATTAAGGGAGCAGGATTTAATGATGTCCTGCGGAGAGACGATTTCCTCCATTGTATTTGCTCATGAACTTTGCAAAGCGGGAATCTCTGCTGTTTCCTTAACCGGAGCTCAGGCTGGAATTACAACCAATGAAGAGTTTACTCGAGCGAAAATTACGCAGATGAACCCGGCACGCCTCCTGCAGACTATGCAGACGAAAGACGTTGTCGTCGTAGCCGGCTTTCAAGGTCAGACGCTTCAAGGAGATGTAACAACCATCGGGCGCGGGGGAAGTGATACAACTGCTGCGGCTCTTGGATCTGCGCTGAAAGCGGATTACATTGATATATTTACCGATGTCGACGGCATTATGACGGCGGACCCGCGGATTGTAAAAGAGGCAAGACCGCTCACAAGCATCACATATAATGAAATCTGCAATCTTGCTTATCAAGGTGCAAAAGTGATACATCCTCGTGCGGTTGAAATCGCTATGCATGCGAAAGTTCCAATCCGGGTGCGATCCACTTATTCGGATTCTCTCGGAACTCTGGTCACAGGTACGAAAGAAGAAAGCTTCGGTCAGGACATCCAGGAAAGGACCGTCACCGGGATTGCTCATATGGACGGTTTAACACAAATCAAAGTACTTTCTAAGAAAGACCCCTCCAAACTCCAATCGGACGTATTTAAATCCATGGCTTCGGCTAATATATCCGTAGACTTCATAAATATATCTCCAATTGGTGTCCTTTACACCATAAACCATTTGTACACAGAAAAAGCCGTAGATATCCTAACAGATCTGGGGTATGACCCTGTCATTCGCAGACAGTGTGCAAAAGTCTCCGCCGTAGGCGCCGGAATTACAGGTATTCCGGGTGTAACCGCACAAATCGTGCAATCTTTAACCGATCAGGGCATTCCCATTCTGCAGTCTGCTGATTCCCATACGACTATCTGGGTGCTGGTGAGAGAAGAAGACTTGATTCCTGCCGTCAACGCGCTGCATGAAACCTTCCAATTGAATTCTAGAGCGAAGAATGGGGCGAACCTATCATGAATTTCGGAAAAGTGCTGACAGCAATGGTTACTCCTTTTGACAAATGTGGGGAACTTGATTTAAAACGCACGACAGAGTTAGTGGAATACCTGCTTGCAAACGGTTCGGACGGTTTAGTTGTTACTGGGACGACGGGGGAGTCACCGACACTCTCTGCTGATGAGAAAGTGACTCTGTGGACCCACGTCGTTCAAGTGGCAGGAGGCCGTGCTCCTGTCATTGCCGGAGCAGGAAGCAATAATACACGTGAATCGGTGGAACTTTCCAAACGTGCCGAACAAACAGGGGTGGATGCTGTGATGGTCGTTGCCCCTTACTATAATAAGCCGAATCAGCAGGGGCTGCTTCGTCATTTCCAAGCGGTTGCGGGTGCCGTCCGTCTGCCTGTGATGATCTACAATGTCCCGGGAAGGTCTTCTGTTACCATTGCTCCGGAAACTATCATCGAACTGTCTCAAACGGACAACATCGTGTCAGTAAAAGAAGCAACAGGAAACCTGGACGGAATGGCTCAAATAATTGAAAATACGAGAAGTGACTTTTCGCTTTACAGTGGTGATGATCATTTGACACTCCCAGCTTATGCGATCGGTGCGAATGGTATCATAAGTGTATCTTCCCATATCATTGGTTCAGAAATGCAGCAGATGCTGCAATTATTTGAAAAAGGGGATTATAAGGCAGCGGCGTCTCTCCACAGAAAACTTCTTCCCGTATTCCAAGCGGTTTTCTGCGCGCCTTCGCCTGCACCGGTGAAAGCCGCCCTCAAGAAAAAGGGGATGGACACGGGAGGGATGAGGCTTCCTCTTGTACCTCTCAGCCTGGATGAAGATGCTCTTATCGAAGCGATCATCCGTAAGTTTCCTTAATAGCACATACATCCGCCCTTCCTTCTTGTTACTGAAGGAAGGGCGGTTTTTTTCGACGCGCAGGTTCTTTGAATTGCAGCATGGTAAATCAAAGGATATGCCTGTATGATTCCAATGTGTTTAAGTCATACTACGGGAAAAGAAGAAAAGGGGTCTGATCATACCATGAACGAAGATACGCCCAAAGAAAAAGAAGCCAAACCACAGTCTTCTCTCGTAGATAAAATACAACAGCTGGGTCAGAGCAACGTGCCACAGCCCGGTGATTCCAACATTCACGTCCTGCCTATTATCGGTCAGGTGGAAGGGCATGTGCAGCTGCCACAGCAAAATAAGACAACAAAGTATGAACATTTAATACCTCAGCTGATTGCGATTGAACAAAACCCGAAAATTGAAGGATTAGTTGTCTTGTTAAACACAGTAGGCGGGGATGTCGAAGCTGGCCTTGCCATATCGGAAATGATTGCATCACTGTCTAAACCGACCGTTTCCATCGTCCTTGGGGGCGGGCATTCCATTGGTGTTCCGATCGCCGTATCATCGAATTATTCTTTTATTGCAGAGACGGCGACGATGACTATTCATCCCATCCGTATGACTGGTCTCGTCATTGGTGTCCCGCAAACCTTCGAGTATATGGATAAGATGCAGGATCGTGTCATCAATTTCGTAACGAGGCATTCCAACATTGAAGAAGAGAAATTCAAGGAACTCATGTTCGAAAAAGGCAATCTGACCAGGGATATCGGAACGAACATCGTAGGGAGACAAGCAGTGGAAGCAGGCTTGATCGATGCCGTCGGCGGCGTGAAAGAAGCGATGGGGAAGCTGAATGAGATGATCGAAGCGAACAAAGATACAGGAGAGCAGGTCGTCCAATGAGTATCCTTTACACGCCGCTCAGCGAACAGGACATTTTCCCTCCGGAGAACGAGGCTTATCAAGTGATTCTCCATCAACATGAGAAGTGCCCGTTAAAATGTGCGAAGACGCCGGATGGAAAGAAGCAGATCATGCAGATTCTATCCACAGATCCTGCTCATTATATGGATCCTGAGCTCCAGCCGGGACAATGGTTGGACTCGTAACACTACACCGCCCTATGGTATAATTAGGATAGCTGAAAGAAAAAAAGGATGCCGCTGTCATCTTCTTGGATGGGGAAGAAGAACAGCAGGCATCCTTCTCCTTTCAGCTTAGGGAGGTGGAATCGGAATGGCAAGAAAACGAAAAAAGAAAAAGAAACAGACGAATTTCAAAAGTCAAATAAAATTTGAATTACTCGGACTCTGTTTCCTGTTCCTGGCCGTGATTGGCAGCGGTGCTGCAGCAATCAGTGACGGTGCAGTTCCTGGAGGTCTCGAGCATTTATGGCAGTTCTTCTTCGGCGTATGGTATTTTATCGTATCCTTATTTTTCCTTGTTGTCGGTATTTATCTCATGGTAAAACGCAAATGGCCGACCTTTTTACATAGACGATTAGCTGGTATGTATATCCTTTTGATATCTCTTTTACTGTTTACGCACTTAGAAACATTGTCCGCGGAGCTCGGATCCGGCAATGGCTCCATTCTCTCCATGACGTGGGAGCGGCTTACAGCTATGATGAGAGGGGAAGCCTCCTTTTACACGGTCGGAGGAGGTCTCATTGGAGCAGTTCTCTTATCGATAACCTATTATCTGTTCTCCGGTGTAGGGACAGCGATTGCCGCTTTTTTCTTATTCATCGTAGGACTTATATTTGTAAGTGAATGGTCGATCGGCGAATTTTTCTCGAAGCTCGGCAAGAAACTGAAGGTAATTGGCAAAGACCAGGTAGAGCGTTTGAAACAGGCAAAAGAGGAGAAAAAATCTCTTCCTGTGAAAGAGAAAGAAGATGTTGAGGAAACCGTAGTTTATGAAATGAATGAAGAGAAAGACGAACCGGAAGAGTTGGAGACTTCGGAGGAGCCTATCATACAGGACTTTACAGAACATGCACGGAAGACGGATAAGCCATCTTCTGAAAGCAAACCAGCAAAAGACCCGGATGATGTCCAATTGGAAACCTCCATGCCGACCGCAGAGCTTGAGAATGTTGATTATCAGCTTCCGAGTCTTGAATTGCTGGACGAACCTAGTTCCACGCCACAGACACAGGGAAGATCTCATATCCAAGCGACTGTGAAAAAACTTGAGAAAACGTTCCACAGCTTCGGGGTCAAGGCAAAGGTGACTAAAGTTCACGTCGGACCTGCCGTGACGAAATATGAAGTCTACCCGGATGTTGGGGTAAAGGTTAGTAAGATTGTTAATTTAAACGACGATCTCGCCCTTGCCCTTGCCGCCAAGGACATTCGGATAGAGGCGCCGATCCCGGGTAAATCGGCCGTCGGTATCGAAGTACCGAATAAAGAAGTTTCGATGGTCTCCTTGAGAGAAGTGCTGGAGACAGGGAAGTCGAAGCCTGAATCCAAGCTGAGCTTCGCCCTTGGAAGGGACATTTCTGGAGAAGCAGTCATGTCTGAATTAAACAAGATGCCTCACCTGCTCGTAGCCGGGGCGACCGGAAGCGGGAAGAGTGTCTGCATCAATGGGATCATTACGAGTATCCTCATGCGTGCCAAGCCTCATGAAGTGAAAATGATGATGATTGATCCGAAGAAGGTGGAGCTCAACGTTTATAATGGTATACCGCATCTTCTGGCTCCTGTTGTTACGGATCCGAAAAAGGCATCCAGAGCGCTGAAAAAAGTGGTGGCCGAAATGGAAAGAAGGTACGACCTCTTCTCTGATTCTGCAACGAGAAATATCGAAGGCTATAACGAATACATCCGAAGGCAGAACCAGAATGCAGAAGAAGAACAGCCGCAGCTTCCATATATCGTCGTACTCGTAGATGAGCTGGCCGACCTCATGATGGTCGCCTCCAACGAAGTGGAGGATGCAATCACAAGACTTGCCCAGATGGCAAGGGCGGCTGGCATCCATTTGATCATTGCAACGCAGCGTCCTTCTGTCGACGTTATCACCGGCGTCATCAAGGCGAACATCCCATCTCGAATCGCGTTCAGTGTATCGTCTCAAACAGACTCTCGGACCATTTTGGATTCCGGAGGAGCAGAGAAGCTGCTTGGTAGAGGAGACATGCTCTTTACCCCTGTCGGTTCAAACAAACCGACACGAGTGCAGGGTGCTTTTTTATCGGATGATGAAGTGGAGCGGGTCGTCGGCTTTTGTGTGGAACAACAGAAGGCTCAATACCAGGATGAAATGATTCCGGAAGAAGAAAGCGAAGTGAAGCAGGAAGTGGACGATGATTTGTATCCGGAAGCCGTCCAAATGGTTATAGAAATGCAGAGTGCCAGTGTTTCTATGATTCAGAGACGTTTCCGCGTCGGCTATACACGTGCCGCGCGGCTGATCGATGCAATGGAAGACAATGGCATCGTCGGTCCTTACGAAGGAAGTAAACCAAGAGCTGTCCTCGTAAGCCAGTCAACAGAAGAACAACATACTTCCTGAGCAAAGGAGCTGCTGCCCGTCAGTAGCTCCTTTTTTAGTTGCAAAAGGAAGATAATTCCATGAAACCAAAAGTCGAATTAGGATGGAACATTATCCCATTAGTATGTAACAAGGGAAAAACCAGAATATCCAATGATTTGACGCGTTAATCCACTGCTGTAGGGAAATGGGCCCGGTACACGGGGGCTATATAATTATCTCTAATCAAAACCCTTTGATATCAAGGTTTCACAGAAGATGCTGTCGTAAAATTCACAAAAATGGGGAAATTGTATTTATTTATTCCTTGTATAGTGTTATATTATTGTAAAAATATGATGTGTCGAACGTCAGAGGTCAGATCTCTCAGATAGTTCAAAAGACTTGGGGTGAAACGATGTCCATTAGACAGGATACTCGTCATCTATACTTACAGGTGATCGAGCAGATAAAACGAGATATTGAACACGGTATTTTTAAAGAGAAACAAAAGCTTCCATCAGAATTCCAATTATCCAAAACCCTTGGTGTATCAAGAGCAACCCTTCGTGAAGCGCTCCGAATACTGGAGGAAGACGGTGTCGTCACGAGAAGGCACGGAGTGGGGACATTCGTCAATTCCAAACCGCTGTTTACATCCGGTATCGAGGAGCTCGATAGTGTGACAGGAATGATTTTGAAATCAGGTATGACTCCTGGTTCCCAGTATCTATCGGCGGATTTAATCGACCCCACGGAAAAGGATAAGGCCAGATTTTCTCCGCTTGAAGTGACATCGCTTGCGAAAGTAGAGCGTGTCCGTACCGCGGATGACGAGCCTGTTGTTTACTGTACCGATAAAATCCCCGAAGGACTCCTTCCCATCGACCATGTCAGGGAAGCGGATTCCCTCTTTCAAGTGCTCGAAGCTTACACCGGCAAGTCGATTGAATATGCCGTAACCCACATAGAACCCATCGGCTACCATGAACGGATTTCCCCGATCCTGAAGTGCGAGCCCGATCAGGCGCTGCTGTTACTTAGACAAATGCACTACTCCCAGGATGATATTCCAATGCTCCTTTCATCCAACTACTTCCGTGCAGATAAATTCAGCTTCCATGTTCTGAGAAAACGTGTGTGATGCTTTCCTGTTTTAGATGACTTTGTGCCATTTTAGGGAGGTGAGGCTGGTTTACAAAGATATTCCTAAGGTTGGTCTTTGCAACTCATACTTAACAAAATCAATTAGGGGGTCATTGTTTTGTTGAAGAATCGTTTTCTTTTAGTCTTTGTTTTACTACTTACGCTTGGTATGGTCCTTGCTGCCTGCGGCGGCTCAGATAACGAGGAAGAATCTGGTGGAGAGGACAACTCAGGAAATGAAGAGTCGTCCGGTTCAGAGGAATCATCCGGTGACTTCTCTGTAGCAATGGTTACAGATACAGGCGGCGTCGATGATAAATCCTTTAACCAGTCTGCCTGGGAGGGTCTTCAGGCCTTTGGCGATGAGAATGGATTCAGTAAAGGAGAAGGCATTGATTATGCGCAATCAGAAAGTGATGCCGATTATGCCACTAACTTGAATCGCCTTGTCCGTCAGAACTACAACCTTGTCTTTGGAATCGGATACCTGCTTCAGCCGGCGATTGCTGATGTGGCAGAGCAGAATCCGGATACACACTTCGCTCTTGTCGACTCCGTGCAGGAAGGTGACAACGTCGTGTCGATCACATTCCGTGAGCAGGAAGGTTCGTTCCTTGCCGGGGTAGCTGCCGCTAAAAAGACTAAATCGAATAAAGTAGGTTTTGTCGGCGGGGAAAACAGCAGCTTGATCAACAAATTTGAAGCAGGCTACGTTGCCGGAGTTAAATCCGTTAATGCCGACATCGAAGTCGAAGTAGAGTATGCAGAAAGCTTCGGTAACCCGGATAAAGGACGAGCTATTGCTTCCAACATGTATGACAAAGGTGTAGACGTCATCTATCATGCTTCCGGTGGAACCGGAAACGGCGTATTCGCCCAAGCGAAAGACATTAAGAATGGCAACCCTGATGAAGATGTCTGGGTAATCGGTGTCGACCGTGACCAGCACGAGGAAGGCGAGATCGGTGATTCCAACGTGACGCTGACATCCATGGTTAAACGTGTGGACCTAGCTGTTCAGGATATTTCCGAAAAATCCATGAACGGAGAGTTCCCTGGTGGAGAAGTCGTTGAATATGGTCTCTCTGATGATGGAATCAGCCTTGCTACTACGAACGAAGAGGCAATGACAGAAGATATCGTTTCTGCAGTAGAAGAATGGAAAGAGAAGATTGTCAACGGTGATGTCGAAGTTCCTAGTACACATGACGAATTGAAGGAATATGAAGATTCATTGTAAACCGTAATGAGAAAAGGCTGGTGAGAGCCGGCCTTTTCTTTTGTCTGAAAAAGGAAAAGTCACCGAATGAAAAGATCGTTCCGGCCCTTTTCATTCGCTGATTTTTAGAGGACATCAGGGGGAGGTAGGAAGATAGATGGAATATGTTATTGAAATGTTGAACATCAGGAAAGAATTCCCGGGGATCGTGGCAAATGACAACATCAACCTGCAGGTGAAAAAGGGAGAAATACATGCGCTGCTCGGGGAAAACGGGGCAGGGAAATCCACGCTTATGAACGTATTGTTCGGACTCTACCAGCCGGAAAGAGGCGAAATCAAAGTTCGCGGAAAAAAAGTGAACATCTCCGATCCGAACGTGGCAAACAACCTTGGAATCGGAATGGTACACCAACACTTCATGCTCGTCGATACGTTCACTGTGACCGAGAATATTGTGCTCGGCAGTGAGCCGACAAAAGGCATGACAGTCGATATTAAAAAAGCGGAAAAGCAGGTAGAAGAACTCTCCTTAAAGTATGGCTTGAACGTAAATCCAAGAGCCAAGGTGAGAGATATCTCCGTAGGTATGCAGCAAAGAGTCGAAATTTTAAAAACATTATACAGAGGAGCGGATATCCTCATTTTTGATGAGCCATCTGCTGTATTGACGCCTCAGGAAATTAAAGAACTAATTACAATAATGAAGAGTTTAGTGGAGGAAGGAAAGTCGATCATCCTCATTACACACAAATTGAAAGAAATTATGGAGGTTTGCGACCGCTGCACGGTCATCCGTAAAGGCCAGGGAATCGGGACGGTGGACGTCGAACAAACAACACCTACAGAGCTTGCTTCTTTGATGGTCGGTCGGGATGTCAGCTTCTCCACGGAGAAAACAGCTGCAGAACCGAAAGACATCTACTTATCTGTTCAGGATCTCCGGGTGAAGGACGGACGAGGCGTCGAGATGGTCAAAGGTCTGAACCTGGACGTCCGAGCAGGAGAGATCGTCGGAATCGCTGGTGTCGATGGGAATGGACAGTCGGAATTGATTGAGGCAATTACCGGATTGAGGAAAGCAGATTCGGGTACAATTAAGCTTCATGATAAAGCCATTACCAACCTCACTCCTAGAAAAATAACAGAATCGGGTGTTTCCCATATACCTCAGGATCGGCACAAATTCGGTCTGGTCCTCGATTTTCCAATTGGGGAAAACATGGTGCTCCAAACATACCATCATCAGCCTTATTCGAAAAAGGGAATTATGAACTTCAAAAATATCTACAAGAAGGCGGAAAGCCTCATTAAAGAATATGATGTCCGGACACCGGATGCGTACACCAAAGCAAGGGCCTTGTCCGGGGGGAACCAGCAGAAGGCAATCATCGGCCGGGAAGTGGACCGGTCCCCGGATCTCATTATCGCTGCTCAGCCGACTCGTGGTCTTGATGTAGGAGCAATCGAGTTCATTCACCAGAAGCTGATCGAGGAACGGGACAAAGGGCGGGCCGTCCTGCTCTTGTCATTCGAACTCGATGAAATTATGAACGTGAGTGACCGCATTGCTGTCATGTTTGACGGAACAATCATTGCGAATGTCACGCCGGAAGAAACGGATGAACAACAGCTCGGTCTGTTAATGGCCGGAAATACGGAACAGAAAGCAGGTGGAGAGTAATGTTTTCAAACCGTATGATCAATATCCTCATCCCTGTCTTGTCTGTAGTTCTTGGACTTCTTGCCGGTCTTTTGATTATGCTTTTCTCTGGATATAATCCGTTGGAAGGGTATGCAGCACTTTGGAATGGCGCTTTCGGAGATGCTTATTTCATTGGTGAAACGATTCGTCAAGTCACGCCGTATATTCTTGCTGGTCTAGCTGTCGCTTTTGCACTCCGCTCCGGCTTGTTGAACATCGGTGTGGAAGGACAGGTCTTCATGGGATGGCTCGCTTCGGTATGGGTGGGTATTTCTTTTGAACTGCCAATGGCCGTCCATTTACCACTTGCCGTCCTTGCCGCGGCTTTTGCAGGTGCCTTTGGGGGTTCATTCCTGGTCTATTAAAGGCGAAACTCGGCGTACACGAAGTTATTGTAACAATCATGATGAATTATATTGCCCTGTATGTAACGAATTCTCTGATTCGAAACGTTCTTACCGACGGGGAAGATCGAACAGCAAATATTGCTGCTACGGCTTCTTTCCAGTCGGATTGGCTGGCAGAAATGACTTTCTATTCCCGTATTCACTACGGGTTCATTCTTGCTTTATTCATGGCTCTTGTCATGTGGTTCATTTTGAACAAGACGACACGTGGCTTCGAGCTTCGTTCCGTCGGTTTCAACCAGCATGCGTCTAATTATGCCGGGATGAACGTTGGCAGAAATATTATTATGGCTATGGTGATCTCCGGTGCTTTTGCCGGTCTTGCAGGTGCGATGGAAGGCCTCGGCACTTTCGGATTCATGTCTGCCAAGACGAGCTTCACAAACATCGGATTTGACGGAATCGCCGTTGCTCTGCTTGGTGCAAACACCGCTCTAGGAGTCGTTTTAGCGGCATTTCTTTTTGGCGTATTGAAAATCGGAGCCTTGAACATGCCGACCGTTTCCGGAGTTCCTACCGAACTGGTCGAAATTATTATTGCGTTAATTATATTCTTTGTTGCTTCAAGCTATATGATCAGATGGGTCATTCTGCGCTTTAAGAAGGAGGGGAAATAAATGGAATTCATTGAAATATTGAGCCGTATTCTCGGTTCCGCCATTGTATTCGCTACCCCTCTGATTTTCACGGCCCTCGGCGGGGTGTTCAGTGAACGGTCCGGCATCATTAACATCGGCCTGGAAGGTTTGATGATTATGGGAGCCTTTGTAGCCGTCGTATTCAACTTGACGTTTGCTGATGCTCTTGGCGGTGCAACTCCTTGGGTTTCCATACTAGTTGCTATGGTCGTGTCTGCCATCTTCTCGCTGGTCCATGCTGTGGCTTCTATCTCTTTCCGGGCCGACCAGGTAGTCAGCGGCGTTGCGATTAACTTCCTTGCCCTGGGTATTGGCTTGTTCTTGACGAAGCAATGGTACGATAAAGGTCAAACTGATTTCGTTTCCAAACCTTTTTACTCGGCAGATGTTCCGCTATTAAACAAAATTCCTATTATCGGTGATTTATTTTTCACCGGATGGTACTGGCCATCCTATTTAGCCGTTGCATTAGCATTCTTGTCCTGGTTTATCCTTTACAAAACACCGTTTGGACTCAGGCTGCGTTCGGTCGGGGAACATCCGATGGCTGCGGATACAAACGGAATCCAAGTGTACAGAATGCGATATATTGGTGTTATGATCTCGGGTGCCCTCGGTGGTCTGGGAGGGGCGGTTTATGCACTGACGGTCGCGCTTAACTTCTCAGGAGGGACGATTCTCGGGCAGGGGTTCATAGCCCTCGCAGCCGTCATCTTCGGTAAATGGCATCCGCTGGGTGCCCTTGGTGCTGCCGTATTCTTCGGGTTTGCTCAGAGTTTAAGTATCGTTTCATCCGATATTTCTTTCCTGGAGAGTGTACCAAGCGTCTTTATTTTAATTGCACCTTACGTGCTGACAATCCTTGCGCTTGCAGGTTTTATCGGCCGTGCCGATGCACCGAGATCTCTCGGGGAAGCCTATGTAAAAGGAAATCGATAAAAATTAAGCCCGGCATAACTGCCGGGCTTAATTTTTTACTTTTTCCCACATATACCTTAGCATTAGCTATAATGGATGAATATGGACATGTCCGTCTATAATAATAAAAGAATAAGAAGGAGGATACACATATGAAATTGACAAAAGAAACGATACTCGATAAAGAAGGGTACCGTCTACATATATTACCTAGCAAGAAATATAAAACGATCACCATTGTAGCTAAATTCAAAGCGCCGCTTAAAAGGGAAGGTATCACGGAACGTGCGCTGCTTCCACATGTGCTTCAGAAAGCGACCTCCAATCACCCCAATATCCGTTCCCTGCAGTCGGCGTTTGAGAACCTTTACGGGACAGCACTTTCCAGCGATGGATCTAAAAAAGGGGAGAACCACGTCATCAGCTTTCGCATGGAAGTGGTGAACGAAGCTTATTTAAACGACGAAGAGCCGATATTAGAAGAAGCACTCAAGCTGTTCCATGAAGTCCTGTTCGATCCCAAAAAAGAAGGGGATGGATTCGATACAGATATCGTCAAACGGGAGAAACAGACGCTTGAGCAGAAGATTACGTCCATTAAGGATGACAAAATGAGTTATGCGAACCTGCGTCTCATGGATAATATGTGCAAGGATGAGCCTTACGCACTCCATGTACATGGGTACTTAGAAGATTTTAAAGACATCACGCCGGAATCCCTTTATTCCTATTATGAGCAGATGATTAAGGGTGATATGCTTGATGTGTATGTAATCGGAGACATTCCCTCCAAAGATGTTGAGTCTTTAACAAGCCGCTTCTTCACGAGGAAAAACAGCGACAATTCGGATAATGACCAAGTCTCTGTGTCCAAACAGGTGGAGGAAGTGAGTGAGATTGTAGAGAAGGAAGAAGTGAAGCAGGGGAAACTTCACCTGGGCTATCGTACGTATACGAAATTCGGGGAAGATGATTATTACGCCCTTCAAATCTTTAATGGAATTTACGGCGGCTTTCCGAGTTCCAAGCTGTTCATGAATGTCCGGGAGAAACACAGCCTTGCATACTATGCTGCTTCACGATTTGAAAGCCACAAGGGGCTGCTGCTCGTATTCAGCGGGGTGGATCCAAAAGATTATAAACAGGCAAAGTCGATTATCCTGGAGCAAATGGATGCGATGAAAGCAGGAGACTTTACTGAACAGCAGGTGGAAGAAACGAAAGAACAGGTCATCAACCAGCTGCAGGAGACAATGGACAATGCAAACGGGTTGATCGAAGTCCTTTATCATCAGATGATTTCCGGTGCAGAGATGCCTGCGGATGAACTGATCGAAAACATCCGCAAGGTGACTAAAGATGATGTCATTAAAATGGCGAACAAGTTAGAACTGGATACGATTTACTTCTTGACTAGCAAAGACGGAGGGGAATAAGCATGGAGGAATTAGTATATAAACAATTGAACGAAACCGTATATAAGGAGACGTTGGATAATGGGCTGAAGGTCTTCCTGCTCTCAAAACCGGAGATGGCGAAAACGTTCGGTATATTCACGACCAATTATGGATCGATCGACCAGACTTTTACGCCGATCGGTCAGACAGAGGAGGTCACGGTACCGGAAGGAATCGCACACTTTCTTGAACACAAATTGTTCGAAAAAGAAGACCGCGACGTTTTTCAGGATTTTACAAAACTCGGAGCATCCGCTAACGCCTTCACATCTTTCACGAAGACGGCTTACTTGTTCACAGCAACAAGCCAAATTGAAAAGAACGTAAATATTCTTCTTGATTTCGTTCAGGATCCATACTTCTCCGAAGCTTCAGTGGAAAAAGAGAAAGGCATCATTGCACAGGAGATCCGCATGTACGACGACCAGCCGGACTGGCGCGCGTTTTTCGGTACGATTCAGAGCCTTTATCATAACCACCCGGTGAAAGTGGACATCGCGGGAACTGTTGACAGTATTCAGGATATAACCAAAGACGACTTGTACACGTGCTATGAAACGTTCTATCATCCTTCCAACATGACCCTGTTTGTTGCAGGAAACTTCGAGCCTCAGGCCATGATGGAGCTGATCCGTTCCAATCAGGACAAGAAAGAATTTCCCGACGCGCCGGAAATCAACCGCTCCTATCCGGAAGAACCGGCTGCAGTATCTATGAAGGAACACTCCATTACGATGCCTGTGACTACAGCAAAAGCGATGGTCGGAGTGAAAGAGAACGTCAGCGGTTTGACCGGCCAGCAACTGCTTCGTAATGAACTGCTTTCCGGAATGATCCTTGATTATTATTTCTCAAGAAGCGGCATTTTTTATGAAGAACTATATCAACAAGATTTAATTGATGACAGCTTCCAATTTGAAACAGAACTTGATCAGCATTTCGGCTTTACTATTCTCGGTGGAGACACGCGAAAACCGGATGAAATGGCTGCACGCGTTAAGGAAATGCTCCATGAGCTAAAAACAGAGCGGATCTCAGACGAAGACTTCCTTCGAATGAAACGGAAGAAAATCGGTCAATTTATGCGTGCCCTGAACTCCTTGGAATTCATTGCGAACCAGTTCACACATTATGATACGCTCGGAGTGAACTTGTTTGATGTCGTACCAGTCATCGAATCCCTTACAGCAGATGATGCAGATGAATACCTTCAGAATTGGATCAAGGAAGAAGCCATATCCGTCTTCCAGGTGAAACCGCAGGCAAATGCGTAAACGTTGTTTAGTGATCGGAGCAAGCGGGGATATCGGCTCGGCAGCAGCTGCAGCTGTAATCGGCAGAGGATTTGCAGTTGGTCTCCATTATCACTCCAATGAAGCGAAGGTCAAGGAACTGGTGAAGGATGTTCCTCCCGAAAATCTGGCAGGAACATTTCAGTCTGATTTATCCAAAGAGGAAGGAATTCTTCATCTTCTTTCTCAGGTCGGGGAGGAGTGGGATGCGTTAGTATTTGCCGGAGGACCTATGTACAGCGGTCTTTTTCAGGATATGGCTGTCTCTGCGCTGGATACGTTATATCATACGCATGTAAAAGCGCTCTGGCTTATAAGCAGGCATCTCCTCCCGTATATGATCCGTAACAAGTCCGGAAACATTGTGGTTGTTTCTTCCATATATGGAACGGAAGGTGCGAGCATGGAAGTTGCCTACAGTTCTGTCAAAGGTGCACAGGACAGTTTCGTAAAGGCGTTAGCCAAAGAAGTGGCACCGAGCGGGGTTCGAGTAAATGCCGTAGCACCAGGCTTCATTAATACGAAGATGAATGAACATCTGCAAGGAGAAGAACGGCTTGCCATTGAAGAAGATATTCCGATGGGGCGCGCAGGAGAGCGGGAAGAAGTAGCGGGGATGATCGGTTTTCTCCTCGGTACAGATGCAAGCTACGTGACCGGACAGGTTCTCCATGTTAATGGTGGTTGGTCCTAAAGTGCATGCATAATATCCTGATACCTTCTCATACTAAACATGAATAAATCATGAGGAGGTTTCAGTGATGTCTGTTATCGATAATTTCGATTCATGGAAAGACTTCTTAGGCGACCGTCTACATCAGGCCAAGGGCCAGGGAATGCAGGAAGGTGCTGTTTCTCAGCTTGCCTATGAAATCGGCGGATACCTTGCCAATTCTGTAGATGCAAAGAACGATCAAGAAGCGGTGCTTCGTGATTTGTGGAATGTTGCAGATGAACAGGAGCAGCATGCGATCGCTAACATGATGGTCAAGCTTGTTCAAAACGAAGGCAACCAGGCGTAACCGGAAAAATCCGCACAGGGTCTCTTGTGCGGATTTTTTACTTTACCTTATTCTAAAGTTTATTTTTGATGGATGTATTTTTTTGTGCAATTCTGTGGTTCCATCCTTTCCTATTTCAAGAAAATCCTTTATGATAGATAAAGAGTTATCACTTGCTTTGACAAATCACGACATTTTTTCCAGAGGAGTTGTGTTATGGAGAAGAAAGAATGGTACTTAGAATATGAAATACAATACAACCGTCCCGGCCTTCTCGGTGACATATCATCCTTGCTGGGAATGATGGCGATTAACATCGTCACGATTAACGGTGTGGAGAACTCCCATCGTGGCATGCTCTTGCTCTGCAAAGATGAAGAGCAGATCACAAGGCTTCGTTCCATCCTGAATACGATGGATACGATTAAGGTGACGAAACTCCGTAAGCCAAAGCTTAGAGACCGCCTGGCAGTAAGACATGGGCGTTATATACATAGTGACATCGATGATCGGAAGACGTTCCGTTTCAACAGAGAAGACTTAGGACTCTTAGTTGACTTCATGGCAGAGTTATTTATGAAGGAAGGTCATAAATTGATCGGGATCCGTGGCATGCCTCGGGTCGGGAAGACAGAATCCGTTGTAGCGGCGAGTGTTTGTGCCAATAAGCGATGGCTGTTCGTTTCGAGTACGCTTTTGAAACAAACGGTTCGTAATCAGCTGATTGATGAAGAGTACAGGGAAGATAATTTATACATCATTGATGGAATCGTTTCTGCAAGGAGAGCGAATGAAAAGCACTGGCAGCTTGTCCGTGAAATCATGAGGCTTCCTGCAACAAAGGTTATTGAGCATCCCGATATTTTCGTACAGGAAACGGAATACAAAATGGATGACTTCGACTATATCATCGAACTCCGTAATAATGAAGAAGAAGAAATTACGTATGAAACTGTGGAAAAGCCGAGTATTTCTATGAACGATGGTTTTTCCATGTTCGATTTTTAGAAATTGGATGGTGTTAGACATGGAAATAGGAGCGAGACTTAAAGAGGCGCGAGAAGAAAAAAGCCTGTCTTTGGAAGCCCTTCAGGATACAACCAAGATTCAGAAGCGATACCTGAAGGCGATTGAGGACAATCAATTTGAAGTGCTTCCGGGGAAATTTTATACCCGTGCTTTTATACGCGAGTATGCATCTGCTGTAGGGCTGGATCCGGAAATGATTATGGAAGAGCACAAAAATGAACTGCCTACATTTGATGAAGAACCGACGATTCAATACAGCCGGGTTCAGAAGGCAAGAAATGAGGCAACTCAAAAGAGCTCCCGGTCGTTTAAGTTCCTGCCGACGTTCTTAACCGTGGCCTTGATCGTGGCAGTGGCGTTTGTAGTCTGGATCGTCATTCAGAGTGTCGGCGGCACGAGTGATGATACGGCGGAGGACGGACAGGGGTCGGACAATGAAATCAGCGTCCCCGCAGACAGCGAACAGGAGGACGAAGAAACTCCGGAAGAGGAGCCTCAGGAAGAAGGAGAGACACCTCAGGATGAAGAGCAACCGGCAGAAGACGACAGCGAAGCCGAGGAACCCGCTTTAAACGCGGAGCTGACGCAAGAAGGTACCGGAGGATTCCCGGAACATGTATACAGCATTTCCGGTGCGGAGGATCGGTCGGTAACCATCGAATTGGAAGGAACCGCGTACTTGGAAGTACAGTCCCCGAAGGGCGGGGAAAACTTGATTACCCCTAAAGAGTACACGACAGGGGAATCGCCTTTATCTCTTGAATTTGATGGACAGAATGAATTGTATATTAAAACAGGGAATGCACCAGGTACCGTCGTGAAAATTGGCGATGAAGTAATAGAATTTCCTGACCCTGAGAAATCCACGCAGAAAATGCTGCTTCAATACCAAGAATAATTATGGAAGGCTGTCCACGCGTGTGTTCCGCTGATTGCGGGAACACTAGGTTTGACCGGGGACAGTCTTTCCTTTATTTCATGTAGGAGTGTGAACAAATGAATTTACCAAACAAAATTACCTTATCCAGAATTTTTCTTATCCCGATCTTTATTATCCTTATGAGCGTACCGTTCAATTGGGGAAGTTTGAATATCGGCGAAAACGAGCTGCCTGTATCCCATTTGGCGGGTGCTGTACTGTTCATCATTGCATCCACGACAGACTGGATTGATGGATATATCGCACGGAAATACAATCTCGTAACGAACCTCGGTAAATTTCTCGATCCTTTAGCAGATAAGCTCCTCGTAAGTGCCGCGCTGATTCTGCTTGTCGAAATCGGTCTTGCTCCGGCTTGGATCGTCATTCTTATCATCAGCCGCGAATTTGCAGTTACAGGACTCCGACTTGTGGCGGCGGGAGAAGGAAGCGTGCTTGCTGCAAGTCAGATGGGTAAATTGAAGACATGGATTCAAATCATTGCAATCTCCTTGCTGCTGCTTCACAATTGGCCGTTCTCCTATATCGGTTTTCCGATGGGGCTGATCGCGCTTTATTTAGCATTGATTATTACGATTTATTCCGGCTACGATTATTTCAAAAAGAACTGGCATGTGATGAGGGATTCTAAATGAGAGCGGAAAAGGCGGAAATCATTGCCGTAGGGACTGAGCTTTTGCTTGGTCAAATTGCCAACACCAATGCTCAGTGGATTTCAAAAGAACTAGCTGCACTCGGTCTTCCGGTTTATAGTCACACAGTGGTCGGAGATAATATGGACCGCGTCCGTACATGCTTCAAAGCAGCGGGGGCAAGGTCTGACATCATCATTGTAACGGGCGGACTCGGGCCTACAGAGGATGACTTGACCAGAGACGCCGCTCAGGAAATCTTTGGCCAGGAACTCGTAGAGCATGAGCCCTCCATGGTGAAGATTCTTGCCGTATTCGAGCGGAATGGAAGACCTATGACACTGAATAACCGGAAGCAGTCCCATGTATTCCAACAGGCTGAAGTGCTGACCAACAGTAAAGGGATGGCACCCGGCCAAATTGTGGAGCACGAAGGCACGATATGGGTCTTCCTTCCTGGAGTCCCATCTGAAATGAAGGCGCTGATGGAAGAGGAAGTTCTTCCGAAATTGCGGGAACGCTTCGAATGGAAGTCACAGATCGTGTCAGAAATGATGCGTTTTATAGGAATTGGGGAATCAAGGCTGGAAACGGAACTAAGCGACCTTATATCCACCCAGACGAACCCGACTATCGCTCCTCTCGCAAGCGAAGGGGAGGTCGGGCTGCGATTGACGGCTACCGGCGAAACGGATGCTGAAGCGCTCCAAAGTATTGAAGCCTGAAGGAAAAAATATTAGAAAGAGTCGGCGGGCACTATTATGGCAGTGACGCTGTTACGATTGAAGAAAAAGTGAAACAACTGCTTGAGAGCAGGAACTACACGATTGGATCTGCGGAAAGCTTTACCGGCGGCATGTTTATGGAGAACCTTGTCGCCCTCCCTGGAGCATCGGCTGTATGCGAGGGAGGTATCGTTTCCTATACTCCGGCAGCGAAGGAACAAGTTCTGCAGGTGCCGAGTTTTATCATCAAAGAATTTGGAACCATCAGTCATGAGTGTGCCGAAGTGATGGCGTTGAATGCACAGGCAATTCTCCGCACGGACATCGGGATCAGTTTTACAGGAGTAGCGGGGCCGGAGGAAAGTGAAGGGAAAGCGCCCGGGACGGTCTACATCGGTCTGCAGATAGGCGAAAGGAAGCCGGAGGTGCATGAGCTTTATTTCCATGGAGCTCGCGAGCAGGTGAGGCACCGGGCAGTCAAGAAAGGCTTCGAGCTGCTTTTCCAAAGGCTGAAATAGCACTTTATGGAAGCGGGTGGGTGCAGTTTATGAAGTTTCGCAGAGGGGAACTCATAAATTGCACCTCTTTTCTTTTTGAAAAAAAGGGAACAAATATTCGCTTTTTAGTTGGCAAATCGAAGAAAACAAGTTATGATAGGGATAGATATTTTGGAAAGGCGGTATAGTATGAGTGATCGTAAACAAGCATTAGATATGGCATTGCGTCAAATAGAAAAGCAGTTCGGTAAAGGTTCCATCATGAAGCTCGGAGAAAGTGCAGAACAGCGGGTGAACACAGTATCCAGTGGCTCTCTGGCTCTTGATGTGGCGTTGGGTGTCGGTGGATACCCGCGAGGTAGAATTATAGAAATATATGGACCGGAATCATCCGGTAAAACGACGGTAGCGCTTCACGCGATTGCCGAGGCACAAAGAAAAGGCGGACAGGCAGCGTTTATCGATGCGGAGCACGCACTCGATCCCGTGTATGCAAGGGCGCTCGGGGTAGACATTGAGGAGTTACTGCTGTCCCAGCCTGACACCGGGGAGCAGGCGCTTGAGATTGCTGAGGCGCTCGTACGAAGCGGTGCGGTGGATATGGTTGTTATCGACTCTGTAGCCGCACTGGTCCCGAAAGCTGAGATTGAAGGAGAAATGGGAGATGCACACGTTGGTCTTCAGGCCCGTTTGATGTCCCAAGCACTGCGTAAGCTTTCCGGAGCTATAAATAAGTCGAAGACTACAGCGATCTTCATTAACCAAATTCGTGAAAAAGTCGGCGTTATGTTCGGTAACCCGGAAACAACACCTGGCGGTCGTGCGCTGAAGTTCTATTCTTCCGTGCGTTTGGAAGTTCGTCGTGCAGAAACGCTGAAACAGGGGAATGAAATGGTCGGTAACAAGACCCGTCTGAAAGTCGTGAAGAACAAGGTGGCTCCGCCTTTCAAACAAGCAGAAGTTGATATTATGTATGGAGAGGGAATATCCAGAGAAGGTGAACTGATCGACATCGGTACAGACCTTGATCTCATTCAAAAGAGCGGATCCTGGTATTCCTATAATGAGGAGCGACTTGGCCAAGGTCGTGAAAATGCCAAACAGTTCCTGAAAGAAAACGTGGAAATTTACGATGAAGTAAAACGTTTGATTCGGGATCATTACGGAATGGATGCGGATGAACCTTCTGTTGAAGCGCCGGAAGCTGACAGTCAGGAAACGCTTGACGTTTAAAAAGCACAAAAAAGCAGTGCAGAAAAGCACTGCTTTTTATACATAACCTTTACAAAATCTAAAAGAAAACGTGAAAAAGATACTGATAGTTTAAAATATTTCAATATATCAGCACATACGTGATGGGTTTCCTTGACATTCCTTATGCGCAAGCATAAAATGAATGTGTATCATTTTCATCTTTATACCCTTATATTACCTAAACGAAACTGAAAATGAAACGTTTGTATTTGCCGACAAACGGACCAAGTTCATAGCAAGAGGAGGTGAAAAAATGGATTTAATATCCTCGCTCATCTTCATTTTGCTTGCCCTTATCGTCGGTTCTGTTGTTGGTTATCTTATTCGGAAATCGATTGCGGAGGCGAAAATTTCCAGTGCTGAAGCGCTTGCGAAACAGATTGTGGATGAAGGTCACCGCAATGCAGAATCAGCTAAGAAAGAAGCTCTTCTTGAAGCAAAAGAAGAGAATCAGAAATTTCGTCAGGAAGCGGAGAACGAGATCCGCGAACGCCGCATGGAACTGCAGAAAACTGAAAATCGTTTAACTCAGAAAGAAGAGAATCTTGATCGTAAGAGTGAGACGCTTGACCAGCGTGATTTTTCACTCGACAAGAAAGAAGGGACTCTTGCCGAGAGACAACAACAAATTGAAGAAATGGAAAGCAAAGTGAAAGCTATGCTTCAAGAACAGCAAACCGAACTGGAACGTATATCCGGTTTGACATCAGATCAGGCGAAACAGATGATTCTTGAGAAAGTAGAGCAAGAAGTGTCGCATGAGTCCGCACTAATGATCAAGGAAGCGGAGAATAAAGCGAAAGAAGAAGCGGATAAGAAAGCGAAGAACATTCTTTCTTTAGCTCTTCAACGCTGTGCTGCCGATCACGTTGCAGAAACGACGGTTTCTGTGGTTAACCTTCCGAACGATGAGATGAAAGGAAGAATTATCGGTCGGGAAGGACGCAACATTCGTACCCTTGAAACATTGACTGGCATTGACTTGATCATTGATGATACGCCGGAAGCTGTCATTCTCTCTGGTTTTGACCCGATCCGTCGTGAAACGGCGCGGATGGCACTTGAGAAACTGGTACAGGACGGGCGCATTCACCCAGCCCGTATCGAGGAAATGGTGGACAAGTCCCGTCGCGAAGTGGATGACTACATTCGTGAAGTAGGGGAACAGACGACTTTCGAAGTCGGCGTTCACGGCCTGCATCCGGATCTGATCAAGATTCTTGGCCGCTTGAAGTATCGTACAAGTTACGGTCAGAATGTACTCAAACACTCTACAGAGGTTGCTTATTTGTCCGGTCTGCTTGCCGCAGAACTTGGCGAAGACGAAGTGCTTGCCCGTCGTGCAGGATTGCTGCATGATATAGGGAAGGCAATTGACCACGAAGTGGAAGGAAGCCACGTAGAAATCGGTAAAGAACTTGCGATGAAGTATAAAGAGAATGAGACAGTGATCAACGCTGTTGCATCTCACCACGGTGATGAAGAACCGACCTCCGTCATTGCTGTCCTTGTCGCAGCTGCCGATGCTTTATCAGCAGCAAGACCTGGCGCACGTAGTGAAACGCTCGAAAACTATATCAAGCGTCTTGAGAAGCTGGAAGAGATTTCTGAATCCTATGAAGGAGTCGAGAAATCATTTGCAATCCAAGCCGGTAGGGAAGTTCGGATTATGGTTCGCCCTGATGAAATTGATGATCTTGAAGCTACGCGACTGGCCCGTGATATTCGAAACCGAATCGAAGGAGAACTCGATTATCCTGGTCATATCAAAGTAACCGTTATTCGTGAAACACGTTCTGTGGAGTATGCGAAATAAATCTGATGAAGCGGCCGTTTCGGGCCGCTTCATTTGTTTTTAAGAGGTTCCCTGTTCATGGATCAGGGGATGAAGAAGGAATGCTTTAGAAGAAAGAGGTAGGTTCGCACATGAGAATTTTATTTATTGGAGACGTGGTGGGTTCACCGGGAAGAGAAATGGTGGATGAATACCTTCCGAAATTGAAGCAGAAGTTTCAGCCTGCCGTTTCTATTGTTAACGGAGAGAACGCAGCATCTGGGAAAGGCATTACAGAAAAAATTTATCGGAGATTCCTTGAAAAAGGAGCGCAGGCAGTTACGCTGGGGAATCATGCCTGGGACAAGAAAGAGATTTTCGAATTTATTGATGAAGCAGATTACCTTGTCCGACCGGCCAACTTTCCGGAAGGGACTCCCGGTCGTGGATTAACTTTCGTAAAAACACCAAAAGGAGAAGTCGCTGTTATTAACTTACAGGGGCGGACGTTTATGGCTCCCAATGACGATCCATTCCGCAAAGTGGATGAATTGATAGAAGAAGCAAAAAAAGAACGTCCATCATTTTTTTGGATTTTCATGCGGAAACGACTAGTGAGAAACAAGCGATGGGATGGTACGTCGATGGCAGAATCAGCGTAAGTGTTGGAACCCATACACACGTTCAGACGGCGGATGAACGTATTCTTCCAAAAGGAACCGGGTATATTTCCGATGTTGGAATGACCGGACCTTACGATGGGATATTGGGTATGGATAGAGATGCAGTCATGAAACGATTTCTGACAAACCTTCCTGTACGTTTCGAAGTTCCGAAAAAGGGAAGAGCACAACTGAGCGCCTTTTTGGTGGATGTAGATGAGAAAACGGGAATGTCTACGAAAGTGAAGCGCATTCTTATTAACGATGACCATCCATTCTTTGAATGATTGTTTGAATTTTGCGACAAATTCATTCATAATGAAAAGGTAATATTCTACATCTCCAAGAATATAGTAGTTATGGAACAACTATAGTGATTGAAGGAGGAGCTAGTAATGGAAGTCTTAAAAGTATCAGCTAAATCCGTACCTAATTCAGTAGCAGGGGCCCTTGCCAATGTTGTAAGAGAGCGTGGAACTGCTGAAATCCAGGCCATTGGAGCAGGAGCATTAAATCAGGCTGTCAAGGCGGTTGCGATAGCAAGAGGTTTCGTCGCCCCGAGCGGCATGGACTTGATCTGCATCCCGGCCTTCACTGATATTATGATTGATGAAGAGGAACGTACGGCAATTAAGTTAATTGTCGAACCTCGCTAGTGGTCCCCTGATGCGGTTGGAATCTCTTATCACCTTCGTATCGTAGATAGATTGTTCATATGACTGAATACTTTCGTAGAATGAAAACGTCGCTTCATGAGTAAGAAAGACATACGCCAAACACGGCGTATGTCTTTTTTTATAAAAAATTCACAGGACGATCCCTGTGTTGACAACCTTTCTATTGTAAACGTAGTCATTTGTATTTTTACAGTGGACAAACAGGGTTGTTTGTTTTTTTGTTCATGATATAATCCTTGTTATAATAGGTTTAATTAAATGTTATGTAGTAAGGGAGTGTTCACTGTGAACGGAACGATGAAAGCTATAGTAAAGCATCAACGTGGACGGGGCGCAGTATTAAATGAAGTGCCGATTCCTCAGATAAGCGAAGATGAAGTGCTGATTCGTGTGAAAGCTACCTCTATATGCGGTACCGATGTTCACATTTATAATTGGGACGAATGGTCTGCGAGCAGAGTACATCCGCCGTATGTGTTTGGTCATGAATTCTCCGGTGAAATTGTGGAAGTTGGTGGTAAAGTAAGCGGCTTTTCTATCGGGGACTTCGTCAGCGCTGAAACTCATCTCGTCTGTGGGCAGTGTCCGCAGTGTCTGACAGGGAAATTCCACATCTGTAAAAATACAAAAATCATTGGAGTCGATACCCAAGGATGCTTCGCGGAATTTGTAGCGCTGCCTGCAAGCAATCTTTGGAAAAACCCGAAGGAAATGCCTGTAGATATTGCGTCAATTCAAGAACCGATGGGTAATGCGGTACATACGGTTTTGAACGGGGAGGTCGCGGGAAAAACGGTAGCAGTCATCGGCTGCGGGCCGATCGGGTTGATGGCCGTAGGAGTGGCGAAAGCAGCAGGAGCTTCCCAAGTGATTGCGCTTGATCTTAATGGCTACCGACTTGGCCTTGCCGAAAAGATGGGTGCGACGAAGGTCGTTGATTCGGGGAAGGTCGACCCGGTAGAAAAGGTGAAAGAATGGACGGACGGCAATGGTGTAGATGTCGTTTGTGAGATGAGCGGACACCCTGTCGCCATGGATCAGGGATTTAAAATGGTGACAAATGGCGGAAGAGTATCTATTCTGAGTCTCCCAACTAACCGAGTCAGCATTGATATAACAAACGATGTTGTTTTTAAAGGGGTAGAGGTTCAGGGAATTACCGGCAGAAAAATGTACGAAACGTGGCAGCAGGTATCCAGACTGCTTCATTCCGGGCAGGTGGATGTGAAACCGATCATCACCCATCATTTGAAGCTGGAAGAGTTTGAGCAGGGGTTCGACTTGATGAATCAAGGGTTATGTGGAAAAGTGGTACTACACCCATAAAATAGGAGGAGGATGTTCGATGAAAGGTTTTGAATACTTACAGGAAGAATTAGATGCGATGCAGGAACAGGGAACGTTCCGGAGGTTAATTCCGCTAGAGTCTGCTCAAGGATCCAAGGTAACCATCAGGGGTAAGGAAGTCATTCAACTTTCTTCCAATAACTATCTCGGGCTCACTTCCCACCCGAAGATGAAGCGTGCGGCCGATGAGGCGAATGAGAAGTACGGCGTCGGCACTGGTTCTGTCCGTACGATTGCAGGTACACTCGAAATGCACGAGGAATTCGAGAAGAAGCTTGCAGAATTTAAGCACACGGAAGCTGCTTTGGTGTTTCAATCCGGTTTTACGACAAACCAGGGGGTCTTGTCGTCCATCCTCGGGAAGGATGATGTCGTTATCTCCGATGAATTGAACCACGCTTCCATCATAGACGGAATCCGGCTGACGAAAGCAGACCGCAAAATCTACAAGCACGTGGATATGGAATCGTTGGAGGATGCATTGAAACAAAGCAGTAACTACCGCACTCGCCTGGTAGTTACGGACGGCGTCTTTTCGATGGACGGAAACATCGCTCCGCTTCCTGAAATCGTCGAACTTGCCGAGAAATACGATGCGCTTGTCATGGTGGATGACGCCCATGCGAGTGGTGTGCTTGGGGATAATGGAAGAGGAACGGTCAATCATTTCAAATTGGACGGCCGTGTCCACATTCAAGTAGGAACGTTAAGTAAAGCGATTGGTGTCTTGGGCGGATATGTAGCTAGTACGAAAACGCTGCGAGACTACTTGATCCATAAAGGCCGCCCGTTCTTGTTCAGCACGTCTCATCCACCGGCAGTTACGGCGGCTAATGCTGCAGCTATCGATGTTCTTCTTGAAGAACCGGAATTGATTGAGAAACTGTGGAATAACACAGCCTTCTTCAAGCAAGGCTTACAGCAACTCGGGTTTGATACAGGAATCAGTGAAACACCTGTCACACCAGTGATGGTAGGGGATGATGCGTTGACCCACAAGTTCTCTGATGAACTCTTCGGAGAGGGCGTCTTCGCGCAGGGAATTGTTTTTCCTACCGTTCAGAGAGGGAAAGGAAGAATTCGAACGATCGTGACTGCGGAGCATTCTCAGGAAGAGCTTCAGGAGGCGCTTGATGCTTTTGAAAAAGTAGGGAAGAAGCTAGGTATAATTGAATGAGGAAGAGACCACCATGGTAAAACATGGTGGTTTTTTTCTGGGAAAATTACTTAAATCGAAGGATAACGCTTAAATATTATTTGGAAAATTGATATAATGATACAGTGAGCAGGTACGGTTCGAAAGGAGATCATTATGAACGAACAGCAGAAGAAAGAGATGTCGCAGATCAAACCGGCATCCAGCAGTAACCTGGAACGATTGAAACAAAAAACAAGCGAAGACTTCATGAAATATTTCGAAACTACATATCAGCCTCCTAACATGCGTGATGCCCAACGCCGGAAGCGGAAAGATACAGATGTACTCTATGATTTTCATATTCCTGAGGGTATGATGGAAGCGGGTAAAGGCAAGAAATACTTAATTCGTACTTATGGCTGTCAGATGAACGAGCATGATACAGAAGTAATGGCGGGTATCCTTGAAGCGATGGGCTATGAATCTACGGACACCGCAAAAGAAGCAGATATCATCCTCCTTAACACGTGTGCCATTCGGGAGAATGCAGAGAACAAAGTGTTCGGGGAGATCGGTCATTTGAAACCGCTTAAAACAGAAAATCCTAACCTGATTCTAGGGGTGTGCGGCTGTATGTCCCAGGAAGAATCCGTGGTAAATCGCATTCTGAAGAAACATCCTTTTATCGATTTAATCTTCGGGACTCATAATATTCATAAGCTTCCTGAACTTGTCCAGGAAGCTGTGTTTGGCAAAGAAATGGTGATCGACGTTTGGTCCAAAGAGGGAGATATTATTGAAAATCTTCCCCGCTCCCGTAAAGGCAGGATTAAGGCATGGGTGAATATCATGTACGGATGTGATAAATTCTGTACATACTGCATTGTTCCCTATACCCGTGGGAAAGAGAGGAGCAGGCTTCCGGAGGATATCATTCAGGAAGTTCGTCATCTTGCAGCACAAGGTATAAGGAAATCACTCTCCTTGGTCAGAACGTGAACGCTTATGGGAAAGATCTGGATGGGGGATACGGACTCGGAGACTTGATGGATGAACTCAGGGCGATTGACATTCCGCGTATTAGATTCACTACGTCTCACCCGAGGGATTTTGATGAGCGATTAATTGAAGTCCTTGCTAAAGGCGGGAATATGCTCGATCATATTCACCTGCCCGTACAGTCGGGGAATACCGAAATTCTAAAAATCATGGGGAGAAAGTATTCCAGGGAAGACTACATGGAGCTCGTTCGCAACATACGTGCGGCTATGCCGGATGCGACGCTTACGACCGATATTATTGTCGGCTTTCCAAATGAAACGGAAGAGCAGTTCCGGGATACGCTCTCCCTTGTCGAGGAAGTCGGGTTCGAAGCAGCCTACACGTTCATCTATTCCCCTCGGGAAAATACGCCGGCTGCTAGGATGGAAGACAATGTATCCATGGAAGAGAAGAAAGACAGGCTTCAACGTCTCAACAAGATTGTGAACAAGCAGTCGGCAGAGGCGATGAAGACGTATGAAGGGGAAATTGTCGACGTTCTGATAGAGGGAGAAAGTAAAAATAACCCGGAGGTCCTTGCCGGGTATACGAAACGTAATAAACTTGTCAATGTCCGGGCACCGCGTGAGGTCATTGGACAGATCATTCCTGTGAGAGTCGTCAAGGCCAAAACATGGTCCCTGGACGGAGAAATGATTGCAGAAAAAGTAGAGGTGAAATGAATGGCACAATACACAAGGCAGCAAGTAGTTGACGAAGCAAAAAAATTGGCTAAAATGATGGCTGAAATAGATGAAATTGATCGTTTTAAGCAGCTGGAAGCTAAGTTGAATGAGAACCTTAAAGTACAGGCTCACATTAAAAAGATCAAAGCATTACAGAAGCAGGCCGTCAATTTCCAAGCTTACGGAAAAAGCGAAGCCCTTCAGAAAATAGAAGGAGAAATTGATCGTCTTCAGGATGAACTGGATGCTATTCCGGTGGTGGCGGAGTTTAAAGATTCGCAGACCGTCATCAATGATATTCTCCAAATGGTCTCCAACACCATATCCCGGGAAGTTACGAATGAAGTCATTCGATCCACCGGCGGAGACGTACTGGAAGGCAAAACCGGATCAGCGAACAAAGATAGTCATGGCTGCAGTCATTAATGCATACACTTCCGTCAGAGGGTTTTCCCCTCTGGCGGATTTTTTTTCGTACAATTTTATGGGCTAGTGCATAGAATGAATTAAACACGTCCTTAGACCTTTGCCCTGCAAGTAACTATTCGCCCAACCTCTGCATAGAATGGTTGGTAGAATAAGGAGGAGTGAAAACCCTATGTCTTATTTCGAAAGAGATTACCGAGAAATCATCACAAAGGCCGTCATTGGAAAAGGCAAAAAGTTCACAGAATCTACGCACACCATCAGCCCCTCACACCGCCCGACTAGTATTCTCGGATGCTGGGTCATCAATCACATCTACAATGCTAAGAAGAAAGGAGAACATGTAGAAGTAACAGGAAGTTACGATATTAACGTATGGTATTCCTATAACGACAATACAAAAACAGAAGTCGTCACTGAGCGCGTCAGTTACTGTGATTATGTTAAACTATCCGTCAAAGATGACAACTGTATACATGATGACTTTGAGGTAATAGCAAAAGTAGTGCAGCAGCCGAACTGTCTGGAGGCAAACATTTGTCCAAAAGGACAGAAAATCATTGTCGAGGTTGAGCGTGAATTTATCGTCGACGTCATTGGAGAAACGAAGCTTTGTGTGAAGGTTGACCCACACGGCTGTGATAAGAAAGAAGATTACGAGTATGACTTGTCCTCCGATGATTTTTCTGCGATCGAGACGGACTTCCTGCCATCATCATCCAGTTCTCATCATCATGATAAGAAAGATTGAAGAAAGAATTCCTTGCTGTCTCAGCGAGGTTTTCTTTTTAGGACGAAGAAGGGTTGTGTATCCGGCAGCCCTTCTTATTGTATTTTAGGGAACGAACAAGTTTATAGGAGAGGATTGCGCCTTATGCTATAATGAGTGGAGAACAATTACGTACGTTTTGGAGGATTTACCAATGGCACAATACACACCAATGATGCAGCAATATTTGAAGATCAAGGCAGATCAGCAGGATGCTTTTCTGTTTTTTCGTTTAGGAGATTTTTATGAAATGTTCTTTGAGGATGCCATTCAGGCATCGAAGGAACTCGAGATAACGCTTACGAGCAGGGATGGAGGGTCCAGCGACCGGATTCCGATGTGCGGAGTTCCTTATCATTCTGCTGAAAATTACATAAAACAGCTTGTTGAGAAAGGGTACAAGGTGGCCATCTGTGAGCAGGTGGAAGATCCGAAAGCCGCTAAAGGCGTCGTCAAACGGGAAGTCGTTCAATTGATCACTCCCGGGACGGTCATGGAAGGGAGTATGCTGGAAGAGAAGGAAAATAACTATGTAGCTGCTCTAAGTTCATTTGATGACGGATCTTATGTCGTCAGTTACAACGATTTGACGACCGGTGAGAACAGCGCTGCACTCGTTACGGGTGGTTTCGATGCCGCACTAAGTGAGTTATACAACCGTCCCGTTAAAGAAGTGGTCGTAGCTTCCGACTTTGATGCCGCCCACCAGTCTGTACTCTCCGACCGCTTAGGGTATACGGTATCCCATCAGGACGATGCATCGATCAGTCCGCCGTTTCGACAGCTGGTAGAAGGTGTAAGGGAAGAAAAATTAATATTTGGATTCGGACGTCTTTTGAATTATATCCAGCATACCCAGAAGCGGGCGCTGGATCACCTTCAGCCTCTTCAAATCATCGAATTGAAACAATACATGACGCTTGATATGTATTCGAAGCGGAACCTGGAACTTTTGGAAACGATCCGCAAACAAGGGAAAGCAGGAAGCCTCCTTTCCGTGGTGGATAAGACGATTACTTCCATGGGTGCGAGAATGTTAAAGAAGTGGATGGAACGTCCGCTTCTGTCTGCTGACGCCATTGCGGACCGCCATGATCAGGTGGAGGGTTTCCTTGATCAGTTTATTGAGAGAGAAACACTTCGCGACGAATTAACAAACGTGTACGATCTGGAGCGTCTTGCAGGAAGAGTTGCTTATGGGAACGTCAACGCAAGAGATTTGATTCAACTCCGTAACTCCTTGCAGAAAATTCCGGATATTTTATCAACATTGTCCCGTTTTACACACGGTTCCATCCATAGGCTTTATGAAAAGATTGATCCACTTAAAGACCTCCGTCATCTTCTTGAAGAAAGCATCGCAGAAGATCCTCCCATCGCAGTGAAGGAGGGAGGGATCATCCGGTCCGGTTTCCATGAACAGCTGGATGCCTACCGGGATGCTTCCAAAAATGGTAAGCAGTGGATTGCAGAGCTGGAGCAGAGAGAGAGGAAGGAGAGCGGGATCAAGTCGCTTAAGATCGGTTATAACCGGGTGTTCGGGTACTATATTGAAGTGACAAAAGCGAACCTTAAGTTTCTTCCTGAAGGGAAATATGAACGGAAACAGACATTGACAAATGCAGAACGATTCATTACTCCTGAGCTGAAAGAGAAAGAAACAATGATACTTGAAGCCCAGGAGAAGAGTGTGGAACTCGAGTATGAACTGTTCCTCAAAATAAGAGACGAAGTGAAGTTTTACGTCCAGAAGCTTCAGCACCTCGCTGAACAAATCAGCAGAATCGATGTTCTTCAGGGCTTTGCACAGGTAGCTGAATCCTCTCAATACGTACGACCGACATATCGACAAGAACGAATCGTCGACATTAGAGAGGGGCGCCATCCGGTGGTGGAACAGGTGATGAAGGACAGCACCTTTGTTCCGAACGATATTTATATGGACGAAGAAACGGATGTCCTGTTGATCACAGGTCCTAACATGTCCGGTAAAAGTACGTATATGCGTCAGCTTGCTTTAACGGCTATCATGGGCCAGATGGGGTGTTTCGTCCCTTGTTCATCAGCAGTGATGCCGATTTTTGATCAAATATTCACAAGAATCGGTGCGGCGGACGACCTTGTTTCCGGTCATAGTACGTTCATGGTGGAAATGCTGGAAGCGAATCATGCCATCAGTCATGCCACGGAAAACAGCATGATTCTGCTTGATGAAATAGGAAGAGGGACGAGCACCTACGACGGAATGGCTCTTGCTCAGGCAATCGTTGAATATATCCACCATGATATTAAAGCGAAGACGCTGTTTTCTACGCATTATCATGAGCTTACATCACTTGAGAATCCACTGAAGCGGCTGAAGAATGTACACGTTCGTGCAGAGGAATATGAGGGAAATGTTATTTTCCTTCACCAGATAAAAGAAGGACCGGCGGATGAAAGTTATGGTATCCACGTAGCGAAGCTCGCAAACCTACCGGAGCCTTTGATCGGCCGGGCGACAGAACTGCTGCACCAGCTGGAGAACGGCAGTCATACGGAAGAGCCTTCGTCTGTAGAAGCAGCTGCCAGTCTGGAGGAGGAACAACAACTCAGTCTATTTGTTGAGGAGACAAAACAGAAGGAAGAGAAGAAGAAGTCTTCCTCCGTGATAGAAAAACGGCTGAAAGCTCTTGATTTAATGGAAATGACGCCGATGGAGGCCATGAACGAATTATACAGCCTTCAGAAAGAACTGAAGAAGTAAGGGGGACACAGAGATGGCGCGTATACGCCTTATGCCGGACCATTTAGCCAACAAAATAGCGGCAGGGGAAGTTGTTGAACGGCCCGCCTCTGTTGTAAAGGAGTTAATAGAAAACAGCATTGATGCCGGTGCATCATGGATTAAAGTCGAACTGCTTGAAGCAGGGCTTGAGCGTATTCGGATCACTGATGACGGTTCCGGTATGGAGGAGGAGGACTGTGAGAGGGCATTCCTTCGTCATGCTACGAGTAAGATCAAGGATGAAAATGATCTATTCCATGTCCGTACCCTCGGCTTCCGGGGGGAGGCCCTTGCCAGTATTGCGGCGGTCAGCCGTCTGACGGTACAGACTTCCACCGGCGACGCGGCCGGGACGAAACTGACTCTTGAAGGGGGAAAGCTCCTTTCCAAAACGAAAAGTGATGCCAGAAAAGGGACGGATATCACGGTAGATGAACTTTTTTATAATACGCCTGCAAGGCTGAAGTATATGAAGACGATTCATACGGAACTGGGGCATGTCACAGATATCCTCAACCGGGTGGCTCTCGCTCATCCAGAAGTCCAGATACTCTGCGTCCATAATGAAAAGCAGATTTTTAAAACGAACGGCCGGGGAGACCTCCTTCAGGTGGTTGCCAACATTTACGGGATGAACGTTGCAAGGAAAATGGTACCAATCGAAGCGGAAAATGCAGACTTTAAAATCACCGGCTTTATTGCTAAACCGGAAGTTTACCGCGCATCCAGAAACTATATGTCTACAATCATCAACGGTCGTTTTATCAGAAGCATACCCTTGAATAAAGCAGTCCTTCAAGGCTATCACACGCTTCTTCCGATTGGTAAAAGCCCTATTGTCGTTTTAAACATCGATATGGATCCGATTCTTGTGGATGTGAACGTACATCCGTCGAAGCTGGAAGTTCGTTTCAGTAAAGAAAAAGAATTGTTCGGCCTGCTTGAGGATACGATCAGGCAGGCGTTTCGAAAGCAGACGCTTATTCCTGAGGTGGAAGAAAAGAAAGAAAAACCGGAGAAATTAAAGTCTACACAGACCTCTATGGAGCTTTATGAAACGAAAAAAGAGGAAGCGCATAAGCACCAGGAGGAAACAATCGGCCAGCTGATTGAAGCAGACGCACCTGTCGAACGACGGGTGGACAATTATACTGCCCGGCAGGACGTCCTTTTGAAAGAAATGGAAGAGCCGTTCGGCAAAGAAGAAAGGACTGTCCCCTCCGTCGATTTAACGAGGATGAAAGAAGAGGAGTCACAGCCAAAGAAAAGGGTGCCGACCATGTATCCGATTGGTCAGCTCCACGGGACATATATATTGGCTCAGAATGAAGAGGGTATGTATATCGTCGATCAGCACGCAGCTCAGGAGCGGATCAAGTATGAATTCTTTCGTGATAAGTTAGCGGAAGTGGAGCATGAAGTACAGGAACTCCTCGTCCCGATGACGTTTGATTTTTCAAGGCAGGAGTCGCTGCGCCTGGAAGAACATAAAGAAGAATTAGAGAAAGCAGGTCTTTTCTTTGAATCATTCGGAGAAACCAGTTACATTATCCGCAGCCATCCAATCTGGTTTCCGAAAGGATTTGAAGAGGAGATCATTGATGAAATGATCCAACAGCTGATCACCGAAGAGAGAATTGATATTCTCAAACTTCGGGAAGAAGCGGCAATACTAATGTCCTGCAAACGATCCATTAAAGCAAATCATTATTTGAACCAGGAAGATATGTTCCGTCTGCTGGAGGATCTTCGTAATTCCACGGATCCATTCACGTGTCCGCACGGCCGGCCGATTATTGTTTTTTTCTCAGAATATGAAATGGAGAAAATGTTCAAACGAGTTATGTGATCGTTTCAATTGTTAAGAAATAACCCCAAAAGAAGCT
>NZ_ANPF01000096.1:0-36921 GCF_000328325.1 Halobacillus sp. BAB-2008
AATTGAAAATCAGGCGCCTCTTCCCCCTTGGCGATAACTTCCTTATCTTCCTTCCCATTTGCAAAGATGGCAAAGACGACAAGACCAGCCATGACCAACAGCATAAACGAACGAAAGAGTAAGCGCTTTTTTTTCTTGGCCAATGTCTTTTCCTTCACTTTATCCACCCCCAGATTATTATACCATTGAATGGAAATTTTAAATTTGAACGTTATTCAACATTTTTTTCCGCCAGCTGTCTCAGCTGTTTCACTTCATGAGGCTTCAGCGGCCGGTAATCCCCTGCATTCATTCCACGCAAGTCGAGCGAGCCGTATCTTTCTCTCTTCAACTTGTCCACAGGAAAACCAATGGCTTCGAACATCCGGCGCACTTGGCGGTTCTTCCCTTCATGAAGGATGATTTGGACAATTGCCGTGTTCTTTCTGGAGTCCGTGGATTGAACTTTGGCGTGTACGGCCTTCAAGTAATCGCCGTCTACCTTCATTCCTCTTTTCAACTGCTGGAGCTGTTCTCTTGTCGGAACGCCCTTCGTCTTTGCGATATACACTTTGTCCACTTCATGTTTCGGGTGCATAAGCAAATTTGCAAAATCACCATCGTTCGTAAGTAGAATCAATCCGGATGTATCATAGTCCAGGCGGCCGATAGGAAAAATACGTTCCGTCACTTCCGGCAGGTAATCCGTTACGACCTTTCTCCCTTTATCGTCACTTACACTGGAGATGACACCCCTCGGTTTATATAGGAGATAATAAACAGGCTCTTCTTTGTCAATCGGTACACCGTTCACCTCGACATCATCATTCCTGCTTACCTTCGTGCCGAGTTCTGTCACCACTTCACCATTGACCGTTACTTTTCCATCGGCGATCAATTTCTCAGCTTTCCTTCTTGATGCAATCCCTGCGTGAGCGATCACTTTCTGTAGTCGTTCCATTTCTGCCATACGACCGTCACCAACTTTCTTATACTCGTTTTTCTTTAAAATCCATAGCACGAAGCCACGCTTTTCTAAAGCGAGGCTCGATGATTCCTCTTCATTATACACATTATTGGTATATTTGAACAAAAAAATCATCCTATCCTTGAAATAGAATGATTACGATAACAATGGAAGCCGCAATACCTACAAGATCTGCCAGAAGACCGACTTTCAGAGCGTCCCCCATCTTCCTGATTCCTACAGCTCCGAAGTAGACGGTAAGGATATATAGAGTCGTATCCGTACTTCCCTGCATGACAGAGGCAAGGTACCCGATAAAGGAATCCGGACCGTGCGTCCGAATCAACTCTGTCGTCATGCTTAAGGCAGCAGTTCCGGATATCGGACGGATCAAAGCTAATGGTAATATTTCCTCCGGGGCTCCGATTGCGGAAAGGAGCGGTTCAAACAGGCTGCCGATCGCCCCCATTGCCCCTGATGCCTGGAAAATGGCTATGGAAACCATCATTCCCAACAAAAACGGAAGGAGGGAAAGGGCAATGTGAATCCCTTCCTTACTGCCTTCTACAAATACTTCGTAGGATGGAACTTTCTTTATCGTTGCTGTCACCAATACAATAAGAATGATTGCCGGAATCAGCCAGATACTCATAATCGGACCGATCTCTTCCTACGGTAATGGAAATACCGATCGATGACTAAAGCGGCGCAGGTGGATACAAGCGTCGCTAATATTGTAGCTCCTATAATGGCAGTTGGATCAACGGAACCGTATTTCATCCGAATCGCGATCACTGTCGTCGGTACAAGTGTCAAAGAGGACGTGTTGATGGCAAGGAAAGTGATCATCGATCTGCTGGCTTCATCGGAACCGGATAGTTCCTTCAATTCTTTCATCGCTTTCAGCCCCATCGGTGTTGCAGCATTACCCAGTCCGAACATGTTCGCTGTCATATTCGAGAGGATGTATCCGAATGCGGGATGACCGTCCGGAATGTCAGGAAATAACCGTCGTACTATCGGTCGGAACAGCTTCGAGAGCCCTGCCAACAGCCCGGCTGTCTCCGCTATCTTCATCAATCCAAGCCAAAAGACCAGCACACCGGTAAGGCTAAGCGTAATCATCACTGCTTCATCAAGCGTTGCGAAGATTGCCTGATTCACCTGATCCATCGTACCAGCAAAAGCAGCATAGATGATACCTGTAACGGCAAGCATGGCCCAGATTACGTTGACCATGGCGCCACCCCCATCATACGGTCCATGAAACCTTTCAGCTCCTTGAAAAAGCCCTCCTTTGGCTTTTCCTTGTAAACAGGAATGTCTGCTACTGGTTCGTTTCCTACTTTAAATGTTGTCACACCTGCCATATTAGACGATGCATCCTCATTCTGATATCGGTAAAAGACAGCTTCCACGTCTTCTTTTTCATTCAACGTCAGAGGAACAACAAGATCACGGGGTATGTAAAAAGATGTCCCGCCAACTTCAACCGTCCCTTCTTTCTGAAGAGTGACAGATTCAAAGTTTTCAAATCCCCATTCATACATCCGTTCATGATCATTCCAGTCATCCGAGGCTTGAAGGGTGACAGCGATCAGCTGCATGCCGTCCTTTTCGGCACTGGAAACCAACGTCCGACCCGCCTTTTTTGTATATCCGGTCTTCCCTCCGTTTGTCGGGTCATAATACTGGGTTAACAACTTATTTTTATTCATCCACGCATAATCTCTGTTCTTCGACCGATACATCTCACTACCTGTCACCTCTTTGAACGTTTCATTCTTCATGGCGTAAGACATTAAAAGAGCAAGATCATAGGCGGTGGAATAATGCGTCTCCCCATCCAATCCATGGGGATTCTCGAAGTGACTGTCATTCATACCCAACCACAGCGCCTTTTCGTTCATCATTTGCACAAAACCCTCAACACTGCCACCAACGTGTTCCGCAATAGCAACGGCAGAATCATTCCCCGAACGGAGCATAAGACCGTAAATAAGGTCCTTCAACGGGATTTTCTCTTTCTCTGTTAGATAGATGGAAGATCCTTCGGTATAAACAGCTCTTTTACTTACCGTAACTTTTTCTTCGATGTCTGCCGCTTCAATAGCAATAATCGCTGTTAAAATTTTTGTCGTACTTGCAATCAACGTCGGGTCGTATGCATTTTTTTCATAAAGGACACGTCCAGAATCAGCATCCATCAACACGGCACGCTCTGCGGATACGGAAATGTTCGCTTCTGCATGAACACTTCCTGCCTGATTCATGGATACTATTAAAAAAAGGATAATGAAGAACCATAAGCACCTCTTCAAAAAAAGTTCCTCCCATTCAACGTCGTTTGCTTCACCATATGCGAAAAAGTACAAGCATATTCTTCTATGCAGTAGTAAGAGAGAAGGAAAACCATAAAAAAAGACCACCCAAAATGGTGGTCGGTAATTAATCATCAAAGGGGTTCTCCGGAAATTCATCAAAAAAGAGGTCTCCGCTGCCTGCGGCTTCTCCGGGTTGCTTCAATTCAGCTAAAGGCGGAAGCTGTTCCATGGACGTCAATCCGAAATAAATCAGGAAATCCTTGGTTGTTCCAAAAAGGACAGGACGACCGATCGCATCTTTACGCCCCTTCTCCTCAATAAGGCCTCTATTGACGAGCGTTTGAATAGCCCTATCACTTTTCACACCGCGCAGGTCATCAATTTCGATTCTTGTAATCGGCTGCTCGTATGCGATGATAGCCAGGGTTTCCAGCGCAGCTTGGGAAAGCCTTGTTGAGCCTGGTGTATCCAACAGTTTCTTATAATAGGAGGCATGCTCCGGCTTGGTTGTCAAGTGCAAAGTCCCTTGGGAATCCATAATGGTAAGGCCCCTGTGTTTTCCATTATAATCTTTTTTCATTTCTTCCAATATCCCGTTGACCGTCTTCGTGTCCACTTCCAGCAGTACGGACAGTTTTTTCTTTGTCACACCTTCGTCTCCTGCTGCGAACAAAAGACCTTCGATAATTGCTTTTGTTTCTTCTAACTCCATGGTGCATCCTCCATCTTAAACACAATCAGTTCTTCGAAATGTTGTTGCTGAACACAAACAATATCATTATTTTTCATCAATTCAAGAAGCGCGATAAAGGTAACGACAATGTGCGGTCTGGTTCTCCTCTCGAACAATTGGTCAAAAGGGGTTCCTCCAGAATGCGTTTCGATCTTCGTCAGAATCTCATCCATCCGCATCTGAATGGGGATTTCATCCCGCCTCACTTTTGCTTCCTGGGATGACGGTTGTTTACTCCTGTTCAAAAGACGCCCCATCGCCTGGATCATATCATAAATGGAAGCTTCCCCAGGCTTCACCGTTTCTACTTTCTCTTCCGAAAGATCCTCTGTACGGAGCGGAGGACGTGTATAAATACGGTTTGCATCCAATTCTTTGTCTTTCAGATCTTCAGCTGCCTGCTTATATTTTCGATATTCTATTAAACGTCTCATAAGATCCTCACGCGGATCTTCTTCCATCTCACTCTCTTCGAAATCATCGACAACAGCGGTGTTAGGCAGCAGCATTTGACTTTTAATCGCGAGAAGGGTGGCTGCCATCACCAAGTATTCACTCGCAAGATCAAGCTCCAACACCTGCATCGTGTGAATATAATGCATATACTGGTCTGTGATCTGCGACACTGGTATGTCATAAATATCAATTTCATAGCGGTTGATCAAATGCAGAAGGAGATCCAGTGGACCTTCGAATCCTTCCACTTTTACTTGATAGCTTTTCATCATAGCATTCTTCCTTCACGTTTGTACTTCTTTCCTATCGTATCAAAAAAACCTCCGAATCAACAGACGGAGACAGGGGGATAGTTGCATAACAGATCTCTGTTTCTATACAATGGAATGGAGAATCGGAGGTTTCCACTATGTATCCAACACCTTATGTAAAATTTCTTGCTCATTTTCACGGTACCCGTGACTACTTCGAATGCCACGAAGTACTGGAAGAATATTGGAAAGAGGTCGACCCGAAAAACCGCTCTTCTATATGGGTCCTCTTCATACAGACAGCTGTTTGTATGTATCATTATCGAAGAGACAATAAGAAAGGTGCAGACACCTTAATTAAAAGATGTATTCTTCGAGCAGAATCCGGCCTTTCAGAGATAGAAGAATTAGGCGTGGATGCAGAATCCTACCTGGAGCATCTAAACAGAATCAAATCGGATCTGCAGGAAGATCTGCCCTATCACAGCTGGAATATTCCATTGACGGATCTCTACTTAAGACAGGAAGTGCAGCAGATGTGCCTGGATTGGGGCGTCGCGTACGGATCGCCCAGTGACTTGGATAATGCCCAACTCGTCTATAAACATAAGCTCCGCAACAAACAAACCTAAGGAATCCAAACGGAAAGGAGGTGCCGCCAGCGGACACCTCCTTTCAAATTTGGGAAGAAGCACTCTCTTCGTCACATTTATCTACAAAAGATTCCGTAGAAGCATCTGCACAAACACGCACCTGCTCTCCGTAATGTGCACGAACGCGCCGGATCATCTGCTTTCCAATACCCATATTTCGATGGGAAGGGTTGACAGATACGTGCTGTATGACAGCCTCATCGTTCTCCAGACGTACGCCGACAGCACCGAGAATGTCCTCTTCTTTCCACAAGAACAAATTCCAATCAGGATTAGAATCGTACTCTTTAATGATTTCCTGAAGAGTTTTCACATCGGATACTTCCGGCATGAAAGAAAGTAAACCCATGGCAATCTTTTCAAATGATTTTTTATATCGAATTAGCATATTAACCCCTCAATTATGAAAATAACTTCCAATTTTGCCGTAGAGGTACAAAAGGTCCTGGAACTACCGTACTTAGCAACGGCTGAAATCCGTGTGTTACTTTCAAGCGATAGCCTAACTTTGCCCCCCTGAATGATGGCGCCCCAGAAACAGGTGATTACCAGCATCCCTGACCAAAGAAGACAGATAACATAACAAATGCCCTTTATCCCGGTCCATTTTAAGAAGCAGGAAGCTTACAAGCTCATACTCTTGTAATAGGATATAGGATTCTCCATCGATATTCAACCCCCATGCCTGCGGAAGCTGGACCACACATGGCAGCCGTCTGATTTTCTGCCATTTACGGTAAAGGGGATCATATTCGCAACAGCAAGATAAAGGTTGAACCAGAACAGTAAGGACCAGAAAATATGTATACCAAGGAGCGGCCAGACAAGGCCGGCCGCCCCTATGTTGAAGAGAGGTCCACCGAAACTGATCCATCCCTGTTCCTGCCTTGTGAAGGAGGGTTCCCTTTCATTTATAGAGAATGCTCCTTGAAAAAAGAACAGACAAATGACCAGACGAAATTTCCTGCTGCGGACATCTATAATCCGATACCCCCGTCCTAATTGCAAGGTACTGCATTCGGAGCGAAAGGCTAAACCAAAAAAGACATGCCCCCATTCATGAATAAACAAACTTAATGGAGCGACAAGGAGAACCAACAGGAATACGGCAGTGATCATCAATTCATATCAGGTTCTGCAATTATTTCTCTTCGACTCTTACCTTCTGCATTACATCTCCGACGCGGACACGGTCGACGATGTCTACACCATCAATCACTTTACCAAAGACTGTATGACGACCGTCCAGGTGAGGCTGCGGGGAATGACAAACGAAGAATTGGCTTCCTCCCGTATCTTTTCCAGCATGGGCCATTGAAAGAGATCCGCGTTCGTGTTTGTGTGGATTACCTTCTGTTTCACATTTGATCGTGTAGCCTGGGCCGCCTGTACCTGTCCCGTTCGGACATCCGCCCTGAATAACGAAGTCAGGAATAACACGGTGGAATGTCAAACCGTCATAAAACTCATCATTTGCAAGTTTTTCGAAGTTCGCTACCGTTCCTGGAGCCGCCTCTTCATATAGGTCAATCACCATTTTTTCTCCATTTTCAAATTGAATTGTTGCTTTTTTCATTTTCTCTACCCCTTTCCATTTTCGTAAGACAAATCAAGCCGTGTCATCTCTTGGTATGTTTCTCTCCGCACGACCAGCTGATGCTTTCCGTCTTCGACAAACACGACAGCCGCCTTTTGAAAGCGGTTGTAATTGTTTGCCATAGCATAACCATACGCTCCTGTGCTGAAAACTGCAAGCCTATCCCCATGCTCAACTTCCGGCAACGCCACATCCCATATTAGCATATCTCCAGACTCACAGCACTTCCCAGCAATTGAATATTCTTTGACAGGGTCTTCTGTCATGCGTTCTGCCAAAGCAGCTTCGTATTTCGCCTGATAGAGAGCAGGACGGATATTGTCCGTCATTCCACCATCTACCGAGACATACGTCCGTACTCCAGGGACTTCTTTAAGAGAGCCGAGCGTATATATAGTCGTCCCTGCTTCTCCAACAATCGCGCGACCAGGTTCGATCCAGATTTCCGGCATAGGATATTGGTACTGCTTCGATAAATGTTTGACTTCCTTGATCAAAGAATGGGCATATTGATCCAAATCCAGCGGACGGTCCTCCTTCGTGTACTGAATCCCAAAGCCTCCGCCTAAATTAAGGACACTCGCTTCGTAACCGTGCTTCTCCCTCCATTCTTCCAATGTTTCAAAAAGTTTCCTTGTCGCCATTTCAAAACCATTCGTTTCAAATATTTGAGAACCTATATGACAATGCAGACCAATGACATGTATCTTCCGGTGATCCTTCAGCTTTTCGAAGGCAAGTTCTGCCTGCCCGCTGCCAAGATCGAAACCGAACTTCGAATCTTCCTGCCCGGTCAATATGTAATCATGCGTATGAGCTTCAATACCCGGCGTCACGCGAAGAAGTACGTCAATTTCCGTATTCTTCTCTGTCAATATCGCATCAAGAAGCTCCATTTCATAGAAATTGTCCACTACGATGCAGCCGATGCCGTAATCAACAGCCATCTCCAACTCCCTTATGCTTTTGTTGTTCCCATGCATATGGATTTTCCCCACAGGGAACCCGGCTTCAAGCGCCGTATGAAGTTCTCCTTCAGAAACGACGTCCAGGCTCAACCCTTCCTGTCCTGCCACCTGCAGCATCGCCACACTGGAAAAAGCTTTGCTTGCATAGGCCACTTGAGCCGGTACATCATACTCACGAAACGTTTCTACAAATGCTCGTGCATTCGATCTGATTTTCCCTACGTCATAAACGTACAGAGGTGTTCCGTATTGATCTGCCAACTCTTTGACCGACACGCCGCCGATCATGAGATGTCCTCTATTATTCACTTCGTGATTCATCGTATCCCGCCTTTATGTCCGATACCGGATGTGTTTGTTAAAAATAAAATGTCCTTTGACATCAAAGGACATTTTCAGATTTATTTTAATTTATCACATTGCTAAAGAACCGGCAATACGATTATTTTTGTCGCTGGTTGTTTTGCGGGTGAACGACGCTCGGGCGTACTTTGAGAGTCGGCATGCTCATACGGAAAACAATCTGCATGGCAGCTTTTAAGTTGAAAGGAAGAAACGGCCATAGGTACGGCGTGTTCAGCGATTTCGTATGGGCCAGCAATAGGATATAGGCCATAAAACCAATCAATAATCCTTTTATTCCGAAGACGGAAACAAGTATGACCAGCGTGATCCTCGCCATTTTATTCGCAACCGACAACTCATAACTCGGTGTCGCATACGAGCCAATAGCGGCGACCGCAACGTACAAAATAACCTCCGGCACGAACATCCCAACGTCGATCGCTATCTGTCCAATCAATACGGCAGCGATCAGCCCCATGGCCGTCGATAACGGCGTCGGAGTATGAATAGCCGCAATCCTCAGCATCTCCAAACCTAAGTCGGCGAGTAAAATTTGAAAAATGATTGGAATGGCGCTTTCTTCATTCGGCCCTATGAATGATAAAGGCTCTGGTAATAAATCAGGCTGCATAACGAACAGCATCCATAATGGAAGTAAAAAAACGGAAGAGAAAATACCGAAGAACCTTACCCATCGCACAAATGTACCAACAGCGGGTGATTGTCTAAATTCCTCTGCATGCTGGACATGGTGAAAGTAAGTCGTCGGCGTGATAATCATACTCGGGGATGTGTCGACCATGATCAATACATGCCCTTCAAACAAATGAGCAGAAGCGACATCCGGACGCTCGGTATAACGCACCAGAGGAAACGGGTTCCTTCCCTGATTAACCAGGTATTCTTCCAATGTCTTGTCCGCCATTGTCAGCCCGTCGATATCAATATTTTGAATTTCTTTCTTTATCAATTGAACGAGACCCGGGTCGGCTACATCTTGTAAATAAGAGAGGCAGATATCCGTTTTGCTTCGTTCTCCGACCTGCATGATTTCATGACGGAGCCGTTCATCCCGGATTCTCCTTCTCGTCAGTGCTGTATTTTCTATGATATTTTCTGTGTATCCGTCACGAGAACCGCGTATGACTTTCTCCGTATCCGGCTCTTCCGGTGTCCGTCCAGGATAAGAACGAACATCCACAATAAACGCTTTCGGCTCTCCTTCGATAAAAATGACGATCAGACCGGATAAAAGCTGCGTAATACACTTTTCCATATCACCGGCTTCTTCCACCTGCTGGTGTGGAATATCGCTTTTAATCCTTTCAAAAATGGGCATTTTTTTGTCTGCTGTCTCATTTATTTCAAACAACTGCCGCATCAATTCCACGATAATTGGTGTTTCACACAAACCTGTCACGTAATAGATATTTACTTCATGATCGAAAACGTGAAGGGTGCGGAACCCGATATCAAAGGACTGCTCCACCCCGACACGCTCATTCATAATCCTGCGATTCTGCTCCAGCTTCATGACAATCGGCGTCTTTTTTTGTTCAGGCATCACTTCATCTCCTTGCTATAGCATTATCCTTTCGGCTTAAAAAACACAGCGACAATGAATCCGAACAGGATGGCAGAAGCGATCCCGGCAGATGTCAGTTCAAAGATTCCTATGGCAATTCCGATCAGTCCGTGATCCTCCGTCTGCTCCATTGCCCCGTGCAGGAGGGAGTGCCCGAAGCTCGTAATCGGTACGGTCGCCCCTGCGCCGGCAAATTCAATTAAGTTATCATAAAGATCGAAGGCATCGAGGACCGCCCCTGCTACAACAAAAGAGGACATAACGTGTGCGGGCGTCAGTTTAAATACATCAAACAGAATTTGTCCAATGACACAAATACCTCCGCCCACCAGGAAAGCCCACAAAAAAGTCATGACGGTTCCCCCTTTCCTAATACGACGGCATGTGCGATGCCAGGTATCGATTCTTTCTGCTGAATCATCATCGGATTCATGAGGGCACCCGTTGCTACAATAAGGACACGCTTATACTTACCTGCTTTTAAATCCTGAACAATTTTTCCGTAGGTAACGACCGCGGAACAAGCGCACCCGCTTCCCCCGGCAAAAACCGGCTGGTCACTGTGATAAACGAGATTACCGCAGTCCTTATGAACATCTGATATGTCGTACCCGTCCTGCTTCATTAAATCACGAAGGATCGGAGTACCGACAGACGAGAGGTCTCCTGTCGCAATCAAGTCGTAATCCGAAGGCATCCTCCCCATATCTTCCAGATGTGTCTTAATCGTATCCCAGGCAGCAGGAGCCATCGCTGAGCCCATATCGAACGGATCCTTGATGCTGTAATCCATGACTTTCCCGATAGTGGCCGCTTCCACCTTCACCTCCGAAGGGACTCTGGAAAGAATGGCCGCGCCGCTGCCTGTCACAGTGAACGTCGCGGTTTTCGGCTTCTGTCCTCCGTATTCTGTCGGATACCTGAACTGCCTTTCTGCTGTACAGTTGTGGGAACTGACGGCCGCCAGCACTTGGTTCGCATAACCGGATTCCACAAGAGCTGCTCCGGTTGCCAGCGTCTCCATACTTGTCGAGCAAGCTCCAAACATTCCGATGAGCGGAATCCCAAGCTGTCTCGCCACATAGTTTCCTGTCACGTTTTGGTTCAACAGATCCCCAGCCAGGAAGAGGTCGATAGCGGATTGATCGACACCAGCTTTCTGAAAGGCTGTATGAACAGCTTCCATCATCAGTTTTCGTTCTGCGAGTTCCCAGTTAGCTTCTCCGCAGTGCAGCTCTTCATGAATAATATCGAATGTTTCTTTCAGGGGGCCTTCCCCTTCCATCGGTCCTACAGATGTGCCGGTCGACTGGAGGTAGACGGCATCATTGAAAGACCACGATTGCTTTCCTGTTTTTCCCATAATGTTTACCTCCTAAAATATAATCGACCACAAATAACGAATGATTCCCAGCACGTAAGCAGAAACGACACCGAAGACGATGACGGAACCCGCAAGCTTAAATAAGTTCGTAGCAACGCCGAGCACCAGTCCTTCCGATTTATGTTCCAAGGCTGCGGAAGTGATGGAGTTGGCGAAACCCGTAATCGGCACGGCAGAACCCGCTCCTGCGAATTGTCCGAGTTTATCATAGACACCAAAACCCGTCGCCAGCGCAGCGAGTAGAATAAGCGTCGCCGCGGTGGGATTCATTGCATTCTCTTCTTTAAAGTCAAACCAATGCACATACATCTGGCTGATCAGCTCACCAAAGACACAAATGAGCCCTCCTACGATGAACGCTTTGAGGCAATTCATGACGATGGGCGGTTTGGGCTGATACGTTTTACTTACCTTTTCAAAGTTCTTCTCGTTCATCGTTTGCTTTTCCATGATGTAACCTCCTGATGCTCATTTAACGAATATAATCCATTGAAACAAGGAACCTGCTATTTTCCCCAGCACTAACGCCATTAATAACGTAAACAAAAAGCCATCTACTCCTATGCGCTTGAACAACAAGGGAAATACGTTCAACACTTCTGTCAATGCAGCAGCGAGCATCCCGATGAATATGCCATGGAAGAGACCCCAAATTATGATTCCGACCAGAGACATATGGACAGGCACGTCTCCAAAGGATAAATAGATGCCGCAGAAAACACCCAGGATAATAGCGGTCTCGTAAACACGGAGTTTGGATTGCGACCGGCTCAACTGCATCAGCCGGGGAACGATTCCAAGCACCGTCAGAAAAGCGACGAACCCTGTCCCGACCGCGATGCCCGCAGCTAGACCGATCAATATTTCAATGATCCACATCCTGTTTTTCCACCTTATTTTCTTTGATGGCCACATAATGATCGAGGTCTTCCTGATAATTGAAAATCTCCACTTCCATTGGACTCGGTTCTTCATTAAACCGCTTCTGGAACCAGTGGTTGAAGAAGAGGATCATACCGACCCCCAGTCCTATGGAATATGGAACCTGGATCCACAACGGGTGCTCTTCCTCTTCTCCTGTCAACATAAAGTGAAGCTTCTGCTGAACGGATTCCATGCTGACATCGTAGTGAAAGTTCATGATTGCCATCGCTGCACCGATGAATAACAAAATCCAGATCCCTGCGATCAATAATGGTGAAGGTTCTTTCTTTCGATCCTCTACATGGACTACGCACTGGCTCGGTCCAATCATTTCGATCTCAACGTCCGGATTTCCGGCTAGTATTTGTTCGATGACCATGAATGAGTCGATCACCACGATATTCTGATCCTCTTTAGTAACCTGATGAAGTTCCATGTGTTCGACTTCTTCCAAGTGACGTCCGGGACCCACGACCCGCGCGATATCCGAGAGGCGGATGACCGCACCGGGCGGGACATAAATCGACTGCTTCATGCGGATATAGATCGGCGTCATATCATTCGCCTCCCTGGATTGATTTTGTTGCACTTATTATGTGTGTGTTGGGTGAAATCATACAGAATCACCGAGATGAGGGTTTGGACCAACAAAAAAAGACTGCACCCCACTGGGTACAGTCTCAACTTGTATCGGTCATCGTTTCTTTCATGTCTGCGAGGATCTTTTTTTCCAATCTCGAGACCTGAACCTGAGAAATTCCAAGACGTTCTGCTACTTCCGTCTGCGTCTGGTCTTTATAGTAGCGGAGATAGATGATCAACCGCTCACGTTTATCCAGTCTGCTCATGACATCCTGCAGGGTAAGGTGGTCAAACCAATTGTTATCCTCTTCTGCAATTTGATCGACAAGCGTGATTGGATCTCCTTCATTCTCATAAACCGTCTCATAAATCGACTGCGGCGAGCGCCCTACTTCTTCTGCCTGAACTATTTCTTCTGTTGTAAGTCCAAGGGCATCGGCGAGTTCATTAACCGTAGGAGAGCGTCCGTTCTCTTTGAGCAGCTCTTCTTTCTTCGCACGCACCTTATGATTAAGCTCTTTCAGACTCCGACTTACTTTCACACTCCCGTCATCCCTGATGAAACGCTGGATTTCCCCGATTATCATGGGTACGGCATATGTGGAGAAACGGACATCATAGCTCAAATCAAATTTGTCGATCGATTTCAAAAGTCCGATGCATCCGATTTGATATAAATCATCCTGGTCATATCCCCTGCGCAAATAGCGCTGCACGACAGACCAAACGAGCCTCGTGTTCTTCTCGACAAGGAAATCTCTCGCCTTATGATCCCCGGAATGACTCTTCTTTATCAAGTCTTTGACATCTTTGTCGGACAGACGTTCCTTTGTCGTATCGCTCATTCGCAGTCCCTCAATTACATAGAGCACGGGAGGAGGTCAATTGTTTCGTCATACGAATCGTTGTCCCCATCCCCGGCTCTGATGTAATATCGACTTGGTCCATGAAGTTCTCCATAATTGTAAAACCCATACCCGACCTTTCCCACTCGGGTTTTGAGGTGTATAAAGGTTCTTTCGCCATATCGATGTTCTCAATGCCGCGCCCACGATCCTGGATGATTAATTCAATCTCTTCCCCTTCAATAGCGCAGGTTAAAAGGACTTTTTCATCCGCTTTCTCTTCATACCCGTGGATAATTGCATTGGTTACGGCTTCTGAAACGACCGTTTTAATATCCGTCAGTTCTTCCATCGTCGGATTTATTTGACTGATAAAAGCTGCTACGGATACACGCGCCAGAGATTCGTTGGCACTGATACTCGTGAATTCGATGGTCATTTCATTTCGCATGATGCCACCCCCAGTACCTCAAGCGCAGTCGCTTCGTCCTCAACATGCTTCATGATTTTAAACATTCCCGACATATCGAACAGTCGTTTCACCTCAGGACGTATGGAACAAAGCATCATTTCATTCCCTCTCGCCTGAACCTCTTTGTAACGGCCAAGCATTACTCCAAGTCCGGAGCTGTCCATAAAGGACAACTTCTCTAAATTGACGATTACATGTTCGACTCCGGGATTCTTTAAATGTGTCTGCCACTTCTCTCGAAGCTGGGTAGCCTCATGATGATCCAACTCTCCATCCAGACGAACAAGCAATACGTTTTCATTCACAGCAAATTGTACACGAAGACTCAAGTGGTTCCCCTCCTCATACGATATAAGAGTCACACTAAGACTTTCGTATTTTCCACCTCTATTTCCTGCATGAAAACAATACTAGCCCAAAAATGCTAAAACCTCTGAAAGCTCGTCAAATTCCTCCAGGAACGCTCCCACAGTTCAAGAATACTCGCTCTCTTTACTGGATCCTTCGTTTCAAGACGCACTTTAGCCACTTCCTGCCCGTCTTTCTTAACGGCTACCCACCCCATGTGCGTCCCTTTATCCATAGGAATGTCGACCTGTCCGCCCTTCTTCAATTCTGTCTGGTAATCGGCTTTCTTTTCATTCTTTTTCTTTAATACAACCACGTCTTTCTCAGGATACAGCTTAATTTGACGCGGTTTCCCTCTTGTTTCCGTCACCACGTCCATTGCTTTATCCTTGGAATGGAGTTTGACAGCTTCATACTGTCCAAAACCATAATCTAAAAGGCTTGTAATATCCGCGTTTCTTTTCTTTGGATTTTCAGCACCCATGACCACCGCAATCATATGCATCCCGTCCCTGGTGGCAGATGCAGTCAAGCAGTACTTGGCCTCTGATGTATAACCCGTTTTCAAACCATCCATGCCTGGATAGGACTTGATCAATTTATTGGTATTAACAAGCCAAAATTCCTGATCTGTACCTTTTCTTAAGTAATCTTCATATATTTTCGTATAGTTCGTCACTTCTTCATGAAGCAGCAGTTCTCTTGCCATGACAGCCATATCATGTGCCGTGCTGTAATGACCCTCTGCCGGTAGACCGGTTGGATTCTTAAACTGGGTATTCTTTAATCCAAGATCCTTGGCTTTCTCATTCATCCGGTCAACAAACGCCTTTTCACTGCCGGCAATTCTTTCTGCCATCGCTACACTGGCATCGTTTCCAGAGGCTACAGCGATTCCTTTCAGCATTTCCTCCACCGTCATTTCTTCTCCTTCTTCAAGGAAGATCTGCGATCCCCCCATGGAGGCGGCATGTTCACTGACTCTTACTTTTTCGTTGAGTTTAATACCACCGGTCTCTAATTCCTCCATGATCAAAAGCAGCGTCATAATTTTCGTCATACTGGCAGGCGGCAGCTGTTTGTCCGCATTTTTATCGTATAGCAGCATTCCGCTGTTTTTTTCCAAAAGTACAGCGGAATTCGCTGATTGAGTGATGTCGGAAGCTGCTTTTTCCTCGGCAAAGGAAACCGTTCCCGGCATGACAGTCAAAAGAAAGAAAACTGCGGCGATCGTACCAATCAATTTTCGCATAAACAAGACCTCCCATTGGCTTTAAGTGCCCCTATTCTTCCCTTACCAGCATCTTCTATACATAAGGGAAAAATACTGCACAAATACAAACAACGCCCCCGCAGAGACGTTGAAAATAATATGGAAGGTTGCAGATTGGGAAATTAAAGAAAACGTGATTTTCACTACAGAAAACAAAAGAACGATAAGCTGAAAAAGATAAAATCCCGGCACTGCCTGCCGGGATTTGTTTTACTTGATGATGTTATGAATCAGCTTTGGTTTAGAAACTTTTTCTTGTGCGATTGTGTACGCTTCCTTCACTTTATCAATGGAGTCTTGAGGAGTTTCAACATCACTCAACAGAACAACCAGGGCCTCTCCAGCTTTTACTGGATCACCAATTTTTTCTTCAATGTAATTCCTACTCCATGATTAATCTCGTCATCTTTGGTCGCACGCCCCGCACCAAGGTACATGGCAGCAATACCGATTGACTCTGCATCAATGGCAGCGATATATCCCGCTTCCTCCGCCTCGACCGCGACTTCGTATTTTGCTTTGGGGAGCAGATCAAGATTATCAATCATAGAAACGTCTCCCCCCTGTGATTCTACAAGGGTACGAAGGGATTGGAATGCTTTCCCGTTCTCAATATTTTGCTCTAAGGCAGCATAGGCATCCTCATAGGAGGCAAATACTTCTGCAAGAACCGCCATATGGGAAGCGATTTCCAAGGAAAGCTCCCGTAAATCTTCTACTCTTTTACCTTGGAGGATTTCTGCAGCTTCTTTAATTTCATTGGCATTACCCACTTCAAATCCAAGCGGTTGGTTCATATCGCTAATTACTGCGACTGTCTGTCTGCCAAGATTATTGCCGATATCCACCATCTCACGCGCGAGCGCCTCAGAATCTTCCAATGTTTTCATGAATGCTCCGGAACCGGTTTTCACATCGAGCACAATACTATCCGCACCGGATGCGATTTTCTTACTCATAATAGACCCTGCAATAAGGGGAAGGGAGTTCACGGTACCTGTCACATCACGAAGAGCATAAAGCTTTTTATCGGCAGGAGCAAGGTTTCCAGTTTGCCCCGCTACTGCTAATTTATGTTTGTTTACGTTTTCAATAAAGCGTTCTTTTGTCATCTCGATTTCGAGACCCGCTATAGATTCGAGTTTATCCAGCGTACCACCGGTATGACCCAGTCCGCGTCCCGACATTTTCGCAACCGGTATCCCTACGGATGCTACGAGCGGTCCAACAATGAATGTAACCTTGTCCCCTACACCACCGGTGGAATGCTTGTCCACTTTCTTGCCATCTATGGCGGAAAGATCGATCGTTTCTCCTGAATTTACCATAGCCTGTGTCAATGTTGCTGTTTCCTCCGGCGTCATCCCCTGGAAATAAATAGCCATCGTTAGTGCAGAAGCTTGATAATCCGGTATCTCGCCTTTTGTATAACCATCAACGAAAAATTCAATTTCTTCTTTCGTCAATTCTCCACCATCGCGTTTCTTAACGATCACATCATACATACGCATCTCGCATCCACCCTTTACTTTTTAGGAATTAGAATTATCAGCGGTGCTCTCACCACAGGCAGGAGCACCGCAAATGTTTAAATGCTCTTAAGCCGGAAGACCACGAAGAAGATCTTTAACAAAACCGAGGAAGTCTTCCCTTACCTGTGCTGTCGTATCGATCACTTCTTCATGGGTCAGGGGCTGGTCAAGAATGCCCGCTGCCATATTAGAAATACAGGAAATGCCTAGTACACGCATCCCGGAATGGTTCGCTACCATTACCTCCGGCACCGTTGACATACCGACAGCATCTCCACCAAGTGTACGGAGCATGCGGACTTCTGCACCGGTTTCATAGGCAGGTCCGGTATTTCCGACGTAAACTCCCTGCTGAACCTTAAGATTAAGGCGCTCTGCCGATTGGTGTGCGTGTTGGATTAAGTCACGGTCATAAGCTTCTGACATATCCGGGAAGCGGGGACCAAGATCCTCATCGTTCGGCCCGATCAGCGGACTATTTCCCATATTATTGATATGGTCCGTAATAATCATCAAGTTGCCAGGTTGGAACGTTTCGTTAATTCCACCAGCCGCATTCGTGACGAACAGCGTCTCAACGCCAAGCTCCTTCATAACTCTGACAGGGAAGGTCACCTGCTGCATGCTGTAGCCTTCATAATAATGGAAACGGCCCTGCATAGCGATTACCTGAATGCCCTCAAGCTCTCCAATCACGAGTTGTCCTTTATGTCCGGAAACCGTCGATTCTGGAAAATGTGGAATTTCCTTATAAGCGATTGTGACGGGGTTTTGAATTTCGTCAGCCAGAACACCCAAGCCCGATCCAAGAATAAGTCCAACGGTCGGTTGATGAGTTAACTGCTCCCGTATAAATGATGATGCTTCCTTGATTTTCGTTTGAACCATGTTTTCTACTCCCCTTTATTTAATTTCTTTTAAAAAGCTAGTTCCGTATTCCGGTAAGGTAATGGAAAAATTATCAGATATCGTTGCCCCAATATCAGCAAACGTACGACGCTGCGCAATCTCCGTTCCTTCTTGAATTCCCTTATGACAAACAAGAAGCGGCACGAGCTCTCTCGTATGATCCGTCCCGTGATGAACAGGGTCGTTTCCATGATCTGCCGTAATGATCAACAAGTCATCCTCACGCATTTTATCCAACACTTCCGGAAGACGGGCGTCGTAGGCTTCCAGAGCTTCTCCGTATCCTTTGGGATCACGACGGTGACCATATTTCGCATCAAAGTCCACCAGATTTAAAAAGCTCATGCCTTGGAACTCCTTATCCATGGAGTTTACCAGTTGATCCATCCCATCCATGTTATCTTTCGTGCGGATCGCTTCCGTTACCCCTTCCCCGTCATATATATCTGATATCTTTCCAATCGCGATGACATCAAGGCCGTTGTCTGCCATTTCATTCATTACCGTACGGCCGAACGGCTTCAATGCATAGTCATGACGATTAGACGTTCTTTCGAATGCACCTGGTTTACCGACAAATGGACGAGCAATGACACGACCCACCATGTATTTTTCATCTTTAGTCAGTTCTCTGCAGAACTCACAGATTTCATATAGCTCTTCCGGTGGGATGACTTCTTCATGAGCTGCTATCTGCAGGACCGAGTCTGCAGACGTATAGATGATCAAATCGCCTGTATTCATATGATGCTCGCCGAGCTCATCGAGAATTTCCGTTCCGGATGCAGGTTTATTTCCGACAATCCCACGTCCGGTTTTCTCTTTGATTTGATCCAGTAATTCGTCCGGGAACCCATTTGGAAATGTTCGGAACGGCTGATCGATATACAGACCCATGATTTCCCAGTGTCCGGTCATCGTATCTTTTCCGTTAGAAGCTTCTACCATCGTCGTATAGTGGGCTTTTGGATGATCTACTGGATCAATCCCTTTGATTTCTCTGATGTTACTGAGCCTGAGACTGCCCAGCACAGGCATTTTCAGCCCCCCCATATGTTCGGCAATATGACCGAGGGTGTCGGCTCCTTTATCATTAAATTTCTCGGCATCGGGAGCTTCCCCGATTCCGACAGAATCCATTACGATTACAAATACTCGCTTGAATGCATCCATTGATGATCCCTCCTAATGTTTAATTTCCCAATTTCAAGAATATTTACCCCACAAATTAAGTTGTAGGATGTCAGACAACTAAAAATAAAAAAATTATCTCACGCACGGGGATGATAAGAGCGGTACACATCCTTTAATCTTGTTTTCGAAACGTGCGTATAAATTTGAGTCGTGGAAATATCCGCATGTCCAAGCATCTCTTGAACCGCCCTCAAATCTGCCCCGTTTTCCAGCAAATGCGTGGCAAATGAATGGCGCAGCGTGTGCGGAGTCAGCTCCTTGTTCACACCCATCTCCCTAGCAACCGCTTTCAGTATCTTCCAGAATCCTTGCCGGGAGAGCGCATTCCCGTGATGGTTCACGAAAAGCTCTTCCGTCTTTTTTTGCTTTATTAGCGATCCACGACCAGCTTCAAGGTAATGCTCCACAGCTTCTTTAGCCATATCACCTAAAGGAATAATTCTTTCCTTCGATCCTTTTCCAAGACACCGTACAAACCCCATCGTCAAATGCAGATCACTCACTTTAAGTGAAACGAGCTCCGTCACGCGGAGGCCGGTAGCATAGAGCATTTCAAACATCGCCTTATTCCTCGCAGAAAGCGGGTCTTTCGCATGAATGTTCAGCAATTTCTCTACATCTTCTGAAGAAAGAACCTTTGGAAGCTTTCGTTCCTTCTTTGGAGTTTCAATATGTAAACTCGGATCTTGATCTGTCACTTTTTCTCTAATTAAAAACTGATGAAAAAGACGGATGGAAGAAAGAAACCTGGCAACAGTGGCAGCAGAGCGGTCCTGGTCATTCAAATGATGCATGTATTTCATGATGTGCGCCCTCGTAATCTGCCCCCAGTTCTCCATCCCTTCCCGTTCCTCCATGAACGAACGGTATTGAGTAAGGTCGCGCTTATACGATTGAATCGTATTCGGGGACAGGCCGCGTTCGACAGTCAAATAATGAAAAAAATCTTCCAAAGCGAATTGCATTGTCGATCTACTCTCCTAATTGGAAAAATATCGATAATCGATCCGTCCACGATTGCTCGGCAGGTTGATAGACTTTGACCGCCGCTCCCCCCGGAGGATCATACCGATGCTGCCTTTCGTATTCTCCATGGACCATTCGAAGCGCCATGTAGAATATACAAGTGCAGATGGTAAATACAATGAGGACTTTCAGTAAATCCTTCAGCCCGTGCTGAAATTTAGACATGAATTTCCATCTCCTTTAATCATACCTTGATTAAGGATATGCCTAAATTCCTGCTGATTATACGTAAATAATCAATGGAGACGCCATAGGTAAGAAAACCGTCCTCTTTCCGTTCCATCTAGCACTAACGTACACGATTTCATGCTTTTTGTAAATATAGAATAACAAAATAAAAAGCCACTATGCATACTCATAGCGGCGATTCTATCACTCTTCAGTTTCTGTGCTTGTTGAAACCGCGACTGCTTGTTTCTGGCAGACCCTGCATATACCATGAAACGTTAATCGATGGTCCTTCACTTCAAAGCCCCACTGGCCTTCAATGATCTTTTCCACATCACCGAGCAGGTCTTCTTCAATCTCTTCCACTGATCCACACTCAATACATACGAGGTGATGATGAAAGTGTTCGGCTCCTTCTTTTCTCAAGTCATACCTTGATACTCCATCGCCGAAATTAATCTTATCTACTACTTTTAATTCGGATAATAATTCCAGTGTTCGATATACGGTCGCTAATCCTATCTCCGGTGCTTTCTCTTTTACGAGGAGGTAAACATCTTCTGCACTTAAGTGATCTTCTTCGTTTTCCAATAAAACACGGACGGTAGCTTCCCGTTGAGGCGTCAATTTGTAACTTTGGGAATGTAGCTGCTTTTTAATTTTCTCTATACGATGTTCCATGTCGTTCGTCCCTCCCTCGCAATTGCATTCTCATTATAATTCAGAGACAGAACGAGTGTCAAATTATAATGATTATTATCTGTTAACGATAATCATTATTAAGTGATAGTTTAATCATTTATAAATCCACTTCAGTACGTATTCCAACACGGAATTAGATACGAATACCTCGATCAGTGATGCTACCAGCAGAATAATCAGCAAGACTCCGAACAACGCGCTGTATCTACCGAACGCTTTCAAAATAGGTTGGTGCACCTTTCGTATAAAAAGCTGCCTGCACAGAGTCAAGGAGAATATCAATGCCAGCGACCCAGCAATCAGGTAAACGGGTATAATGATCAAATTCTGCGGTGCGATAGAAACAGAAGATATGACAAGCCCGTACCAACCCATCTGATTTACTAGAAAGCCGACCGAAAAACCAATAACGAGTCCTTTGATGAAAAGAAGAACCGTAATGATCGGCATTCCTATTACGGAGATACCGAGAAGAAAGAGCAGCAGCATATACTTCATATGGTATAAGATGCTGTCCTGCCACAGAACCGCTCTGCTCGACCCTTCCACGGACGTCTGCTGCTCGAAAAACTGCTCCAAGTAAAAGAAAAGATCCTGTTTCTGAACAAAGTTCATACTGTTTACGATGACCGCTCCAAAGACCATTCCCATAATGAATAGCACAAAGATAAACACAAATATATTCATGTGTGTCTTGACGTCATTTTGAACCATTCTCACTCCGTGCTGCATCGTCACTTCTCCACCCTTCTGTCCACTCATTCTATGACTAATCTATGAGCGAAAAGAAAAAAGTAGACCAAGGACCTTCTATATTAATGGATCTTTCCGAACTTACCGCCTCCGCCGGCAGCTATATCAAGCTCTCCCTTTCTCATTTGAATGATATAGTGGACGATGGAGGAGGAAACGATTTCTTCCAGTTCCGCAGATGGAACGTCATGAATGACGGCCATCTCAGACCCGAAAGCAGCAAGGAGTTTTTCATACGTTTGCTTTCCTATACCCGGCAGCGTTTCCAGAGGCACTTGATACACGTATGGAGGGCGCTTTGTTACCTGTCCCTCGTCCGACAGTTCCTTAATTCTTTCGGAAACACCTTTAACCAGACGGCTTTTTCTGCATGTACAGCCGGTTGCCGTCACCGGATACAGGCATTTTCCGCAAACGGTTTTATGATACTTCCCCATTTTCGGATCCATACCATAATTGGCGACGATACCGCGTCCATCTTTTCTATGTAATGCAAGCTTTAATTCTTCCAATGACAACCCATCCATTCTTACCAGTTGATACTCTCTGGCAAGCTTACCAAGAGAATGCGCGTCAGAATTCGTAACATAGGTGTAAGGAGCGAGTTCAGCTAACTGGGAAGCCATCTCCGTATCTGCACTCAATCCAAGTTCAACCGCATCGATTTTATCAGAATCAAGGATCTCTCTCAACGACTTTTTTACACCTTTACCGTAAAGGCTTTTGAATGGAGTGAAAATATGGGCAGGTATAAAAAGGCCGCCATTTTCTCTAACATAAGTCTGCAGTTCTCTCGCTGTACCATAAAAGCGCTGAGAGCTTAAGCTGACATTTTTCATTTTCTTCGAAAGCCATAAGCTGAACCGACGCATCGTATCTATGGTAGGAAAATAGCAGAGAACGTGAATGGGACCCTGACAGGATGCATCATATACTTCCACTTCTGAACCTAAGAGGAGGGTGGTGCTGTCGGAGCGCACTCCCCCTCCGGAAACTTCTTCCGCATATCCCCGATCGATCAAATCTTCCACCTCATCCAAAACAGCGGGTGACTGAGCGTCGATAATACCGATCAAATCAAGGCCTTTTCGTCTGCTGGCCTCCAGGAAAATGTTTGTGAGTGTGAGCGTTTTTGATCCGGTAATTTTAACAGGGCCGCCTTCCCAGTCCCTCCCTATATGAACATGAAGATCGACAAAGTAATCTTTCATTCTTATCCATTCCTTCTTAATTTTAAATAAAGAATCGCATAAGCGGTCTTTGCATCGTGGATCTTCTGCTCCTTCTCCAACTGTTCCGCTTCTTCTACGGTTATTTCCATAAGTTCCACAAATTCATCCACATCCCCTGCAGGCTTTTCATTCAATTTTTCTACACGATCGGTAAAATAGACGTGGACGATTTCATCAGCGAAACCTGGTGAAGTATAAAAGGAAGTGATAAGATTTAAGTCATCGCTCGTGTAACCCGTCTCTTCTTCCAATTCCCTTAACGCGCAGGCCTTCGGATCTTCTCCCGGTTCCAGTTTTCCGGCAGGGATTTCTACGAGGTTCTTCTCGAGTGGTTTCCGGTATTGCTCGACGCAGATCAGTTTCCCTTCATCCGTTAGAGCTATGACCGCAACGGCGCCCGGATGTTTGATCAATTCCCGTTTAGATGTTTTCCCGTCGGGTAATGTTACACTGTCAATATCTAATTGAACGATCTTCCCTTTATAGATTGTTTCTGTTTTATATGTTTTCTCTTCAAAATTACTCAAGATGCTCATCCTCTCTAAACTCTTTCTTCATTTTAACATAGGAAAGGCAGAGACAAAGCATCACAACTACCAGTACTCACAAGAAAGGATGATTCTATGAATAAACGTCAATTAGGGAAAACAGATCTGTATTTATCTGAAATCAGCCTTGGCTGCATGTCCCTCGGAACCGATCAAGCACAAGCAAAATCAATCATCGACCGGGCCATTGACAGCGGGGTGAACTATTTGGACACCGCAGACCTCTACGATTACGGAAAGAATGAAGAATTAATAGGGGAAGCGATCCGAGGACGCCGCCAGGATTTAATTATCGGATCGAAAGTAGGGAACCGTTTTACACCGGGGGAAGAAGGTTGGACATGGGATCCATCCAAAGAACACATTAAAAGCAGCGTCAAAGACAGCTTAAAACGGTTAGGAACGGATTATATCGACTTATACCAGCTTCACGGAGGTACCATTGATGACCCGATTGATGAGACAATCGAAGCGTTCGAAGATTTAAAATCAGAAGGGTGGATCAGGGAATACGGCATATCCTCCATTCGTCCGAATGTGATAAAGCAATTTGCAGAGAAATCCTCGATTGCCAGCGTCATGATGCAGTACAGCGCTCTCGATCGAAGGCCGGAGGAAGAGATCCTTCCCCTGCTCCATGAGTATGAGATCAGCGTCCTGGCACGCGGCCCTCTTGCTAAAGGCATCCTCTCTGACCGTGGAATAGAAAAAGCGCGCGATAAAGCAGGCGACGGCATCCTTGAGTATGATGCTGATGAAGTGATGTCCATCGCTCGTGATTGGAAAAAAGTAAGCAACACTTCAAAAAGTGCGGAAGCTGTTGCCCTCCAATATGTCCTTCATCATCCGGCCGTTACGACAGCCGTATTTGGTGCAAGCTCTGTGGAACAGCTGGAACAGAACCTCACTTTTTTGGAAGCAGCTCCTCTTTCCGATGCGGAGTACAACAATATTCAATCCCTTACAAAAGACATTACTTATCAACAACACAGATAACCATATTTCCCGGTGTGCGCTCTCTTTTGTTTCTGGGCACACACCGGTATTTCATGTGTCTATCTCCATCATTACTTCCAAGTATTCGAAAGAACTCTCCTCCAGTTACCTTGTGTAATTTTATAGATTTCCCCCTCTGTCATTCCTTCCTTCTCCAGTATTCTTAAGATCTTTGGAACACCCGTCACATCATGCATTGAGTATGGAATCCGCGTGCCGTCAAAGTCTGATCCAAGTGCGACGTGGTCAATGCCCATCCGTTCGATCATGTAATGAATATGTTTTACAATTGCAGAAAGCGCTACATCCTGTCTATTGACACCGTCTTCTGTCACCATGTTGGGGCTGGTGCTGTAAGTGACACCAACGAGCCCCCCGCTGTCTTTGACCGCATCCAGCTGACGGTCGGTCAGGTTCCTGGATATTGGACAAATGGCATGAGCATTTGAATGGGTTGCGACAAGCGGGGCGTCTGTCAGCGTGGCAATGTCCCAAAAACCTTTTTCGTTTATGTGAGATAAATCAATCATCACACCAAGAGCATTACATACCTTCACGAGCCTCCTTCCAGCCTCCGTTATTCCCGGCCCGGTGTCCGGAGAGGATGGAAAGCGATAAGGGACGCCTTCTCCAAAGATATTTTTCCTAGCCCAAACCGGCCCGAGGGAGCGGAGTCCTGCATGGTAATAAACATGCAGAGCATCCAGCCCCTCATCAATCGGCTCCGCTCCTTCCATGTGAAGTATCCCGCCCATCCATTCTCCATTCCATGCTTTATCCAAATCCTCCACCGTTCGAACGGCTTTAAACCTCCCCTCAGAGCAAGCCTCCAGCTGATAAAATCGGGAAATTAACGTATTGGCAATTTTCCACGCATAATCAGGATCCAAAGAAGCGGGAAAGGATTTCTCATACCCCTGCTCCGTTTTGTAAGTCACCTGAGCAGGATCTGTGTCGGGATTGGGACAGAACACCGCAAAGAAACCTGCCGCAAAACCTGCCGCCATACCCTTTGAATAATCTAAATGGCCGTTAGGAATTCCCTTGAAAAATTTATCCACCCCATCTTCCAGCATTAGCAGGGTATCGTTATGACCGTCGATGAACCGGTGTATCATCCTTCTCCCCGTCCTTTCTTGCTTGATTTGCTCTTCTGTTATCGACAGTAGAAGCTGTTCAGAATTACAGGTTCTTCTCTTTAACATGTACATGCATAAACAGGAGACAGTTTTCACCGTCTCCTGCATGCTTAATTATGATTCAGGAAGAAACTTTCTTCTCCTTCATGGAACGAATCAATGCCCTTATTTGACCTCGATGGTTAATCTCGTCTTCCAACACATGAAACCATAAATAATAATGATTAAAGGTCACTCCGTTTGACCATACATCTGCTTTGTAAAGCCAGTCATCATTTTTACCCTTGAGGTAGTCCAGCGTCTGATCCCTCGTCGCTTCCAATACATCCAGAAGATCGTCGATAGATATGCCATGCACATGCTGTTTTGCCTTTTCCCCAAGTTCGAGTGCTGCCCCCCACTCTTTTCTTTCCGATTCATCCATGTCCCTCTGTTCAAAACTAATGAGCTGGTGGACATATTCGACAGCAGCTATGTGCGAGAGAAGCGCACCGATAGAATTTCCGCCCTCCATGGACCAATCAAGTTCTTCCGTACTAAGATCCGCTACTTCCTGGATTGTGATCGCACGGGTGTGTTCCAGCATCCAGACGAGTTCACCGACTTTTCCCGTAAACCCTTTCTCCGATTGAACTTGATAAGAAATCATCCAGCTTCCCCCTTCACTAATAACAAAATGTCAAAGGTGGTGTTCATACCCCTTTGCATATATACATATTCGACGTACAGGTACTATAACCTTCTTAAGAATTGGAGAAGGAATCGAATTTTGTAGATATTTTTGTTGTTTAAAATTTCTGAAATGACGGTATATGCTAAGTATTAACAAACTGGACCTGTTTGTTCGCCAAAAGCCACCATACTAATTCCATTACAGGAGGAAAAATGATGAAAATTAAAGTGGGTATTTGGAGCAAACTGACAAACTCGGACAAAATGACCTTATTGAAAGCAGCAAGTCAACAAGGAGCGACCGTGAAGAGTGCATAAACGGACCCATTCTTCTTCCTATTCCTTCATTCATGCTGCATACATCCAACCATTCAACGCTAGCGGGCCTCTCCCTGAGATATAAGACAAGCCATTTGTCTTATATCTTCGTTTACATAATTAAATTATCGTATATTAAAAATCACCACAGTACCCCTTTAAAAAGGTTTCCTGTGGTGAGAGTGGTATGGAAGTTTATAAAAATAAAGAGGATGGAGGGTAGTTCTCTAATGGCAAATCAACGGTGTTTCCCGATGCAAGGTTTGCTAACTGTAAACCGACATAAGGACCGCTGGTCAACCCGGAGGCTCCAAGTCCATTTGCGACTATCAGATTTTCTATCCCGGGAACGTTTCCGAGGACAGGTGTATTCCCCTTGGTAAACGGACGGAATCCGACCTTTGTTTCGACGTGAGCTGCCTCCGCCAGACCCGGAGCCACTCGAAGTGCTTTGTCCAACAATTGATGAACAGCTCCTGCCGTTACGTCCACATTAAAGTCACTGCGTTTTTCTTTTGTTGCCCCGACCACAATCTTCCCTTTATCAAAGGAAAGGATATAATGATTGAAAGGTGGCAGTACGACCGGCCAATTCTCTGTCGCAAACTCAGGCATTTCAAAATGCAGGATCTGAGCTTTTTCAAAATGGACGTTCGATTTAAGCCCTACATCCTGAAAAAGCTGGTTCATCCATGCTCCAGAGGTCAAGAGGTACCTGTCGGCATTAATGGTCCGACCATTGACTTCGACCCCTTCCACATTTCCACTATGCATGAGTAAACGTGCATCTCCCTTTATATACGCGGCCCCTAATTTCACGGAAGCATTCAGCATGGCTTGGGCAACTTTGTCGCCGTTCACTCTTGCGGCACCACTTATATGAAGGGCACGATAAGACTCGGACACCAACGGGAACATCTCCCTCGTCTCTTTTGTTGTCAGCTTGGACAACTCTCCCATCGCTGTTGCTTCTCGTCTGCGTTCAACTGCAAGGTCGTATTTACGATCCAGTTTTTCATCCGTATCGAATAGGTTAATGGCACCTGTTTTTCGGTAGCCGGTTTCTCTTTCTCCGTATTCAACAAGCCGTTCAACGAGCAGTTCATAGTATGCAGCCCCTCGGATAACCAGTTCATACCAGTCCTTGTTGCTTCTATTTGTTAACCAGGGGCAGATAATACCAGCGGCATTTCTTGTTGCCTGCCCCGGCTCGAACCGATCGATAATCACGACTTCCTCTCCCTTTTCTACTAAATGGAGAGCTGTAGAGGCACCAAGTATCCCTGCTCCTATGATGATATGTTTCATTATTAACACCTTCAAATTAGGATTTTGTATTGCACCTCATTTTACTAGAGAATTCATTAAAATGAAATCCGCCCCTTGTATTTTTCGATCAAGCGGGAGTTATGATCGTCCGCACCATCGACATTTCCACTTTTAAATATCGGCGGTTCCATTCCTCTTGCCAGCAGCACATCCATCACATTTGCCATCAAATAATGCAAAAGGGCCGATCCAAGGACAGAGGAGACGGGTCCAAACTTCGTATCCAGGTTCTCTCTTTCTTCTACGGCATCACCAACCGGCACCATAGAATCGACTACGGCATCGACTACATCCTCCAAGCGTTTGCCGGATACATGCCTGGATTCTTGTGAGGAAGTGTAATAGAGCGATTGAATGGACAGAACGAAGGCACCGGCTTCTTTAGCAAACATAGCTGCATCAATCGGTGCAGGATTTCTTCCGGATGTGGAAAACACGACCATCACGTCTTTCTCTGTGATGGTCTCCTGCTCTAAATACGAAAGGACAAATCCATCCGTCCTTTCATTACTGGATGACTGTAGTGCCCCTTGGTGCAGCATGAGCGGCTCGATAAAAATCGGTTTGACAGGTACCAAACCTCCAGCGCGGTAAAATGCATCCTGCGCCAGCAGTCCGGAGTGACCACAGCCAAACATGTAGATAATCCCTCCGGCCTGTATTCTGTCTGCCAGAGATTCAGACAATTTCTCCGGGATGCCCGTCTGTTCCAAGTCTTTCAGTTTCTGAATTACTTTAAGTAAATAGCTCATAGACCTTCCCTCCTTACGTCCGGTGTATTTCACTGATGAATTTATATCGGTCGGCGCGGTAGGAAGATTTCACCACTTCAAAAGGGGTCCCATTTGTAAGGACACTAAGCCTTTCTATATGAAGAACAGCTGCCCCGTAAGGAATGGCCAAAAGCTCAGACTGCTCCTGATCTGCAGTCGTCGCTTCAATTACCTGTGTCGCTTTGTCGATCTTATAGTCATGATTCTCTTCTATATGTTCATATAAAGATCCCATTACAATCGATTCATCTACTCCCGGCACAAGAGCGATCGGGAGGAACGTCTGTTCAACAGCCATAGGCTTCCCATCAGCAAACCGTATACGCTGGATTTCATAAACTTCTTCTCCTTGTTCCAAATGCAGCTTTCTGGCTATGTCCGGAGGAGCAGAGATGACGGAAAATCCGATCAGTCTGCTCGTTGCTGTCATTCCACGCTTCTTCATATCTTCGGTGAAGCTTGTCATTCCCGTAAGAGGCTGCTCGATCTTTCTCTCAGAAACGAAGGTACCCTTTCCTTTTTCCCGGTACAGAGCCCCTTCATTTACAAGATTGGAAACGGCCTGTCTTACCGTCATTCTGCTAACACCGTACTGTTCACTCAGCTCCCTTTCGGATGGTATCGTCTTCCCAACACCAAACAGCCCTGATTCAATCTTTCCTTTGATATCTTCTTCGATCTGATAGTACATCGGAAGAGGTGATTTCTTATCAAGCATCGTTTCCTTCCTCCACTCCGTATGCTTCTTTATCCAGAATCAGCGTAACATTGGGGTGATTCATAAGAATGGAAGCTGGAAAATTCACGTCGACTTCTCCCTCCAATAAACGGGCAATAGCCTTCCTCTTTCTCTTGCCGGAAGCCAACAGGAGTATTCGTTCACTCTTCATAATGGAGCGGATGCCCATCGTTATCGCATGGGTAGGGACCTCTTCCTTCGTATTGAAAAACGGGCATTCGCTGTTCGGGTAGAGGGGGTCAGTTCCACCACATGTGTTTCGCTTTCCATGCTGCTGCCGGGTTCATTGAAGCCGATATGACCGTTCTCCCCGATTCCGAGGAGCTGCAGATCAGGGGGACCGATGTCCTCAATTAAGGATTCGTACCGCCTGCACTCCTTATCCAAATCTTCACACGTACCCTTTGGCACATAGGTGTTTGCTTCATCGATATTTATATGAAGAAACAGCTCATTTTTCATAAAATACCGGTAACTCTTTGGGTGTTCCTCATCTAAACCGATATATTCATCAAGATTGATCGTTGAAACCTTGGAGAAATCCACTGTGTTCTCTCCATTTGCACGGATAAGCTCCTTATACGTTCCAATCGGTGTACCCCCTGTCGCAAGCCCAAGTACAGTTTCCGGTTTCTTATCAATTTGATGGACAATAATATCTTTCGCCCGTTCACTCATTTTTTTATAGTCATCGACGATGATCAACTGCACCATTACCCCTCCTGTCATATGCAATAATGCCTTTACAAATTGTCATACTCACCTGTGTTTGGTCATTAAGGAGAACAATATCCGCATCTTTCCCAACAGTAATCGTCCCTTTTTTATCTGCTACTCCTGTTTGTTCTGCTGCATTAAGGGAGGTGATCCGGACAAAGTCATGCCAGCTCATCTTCATGGCTTTTTTTATCTTTTCCGCAGCCTCTTCCAAACGAAGGATGCTGCCGGCAAGGGTGCCGTCCTCTAATCTTGCTTCTTTTCCGGAGACATAGACGGATTGTCCCCCCAGGTCATACGTTCCATCTTTTAAACACTTAGCCCGCATTGCATCGGTAATCAAAATCAGCCTGTCCGGCCCGATCATTTGATAAGCCGCTCGAACAGCTTCCGGATGAACATGAATATAATCCGCAATTATTTCCACTTTCAACCTTTTATCAAGGAAAGCAGCACCAACGATTCCCGGTTCTCTATGGTGGAAACCACTCATCTGATTGAACAAATGAGTGACGTGACTCGCTCCGTGATCTGCAGCTTTAACTGCCTGATCAAACGTCGCTTCACTATGACCAATAGATGCTGTCACACCTACCGAAGAAAGGTGGCGGCATAGTTCCAGCCCAGCTTCTGATTCCGGATCCATGGTGACGAGCCGGATGTTACCACGGCTCACTTCCTGCCACTTATCAAATAATGTGGCAGATGGTGGAATAATGTGCTCCACCGGCTGTGCACCCGCTTTGTTCTCATTAATGAAGGGACCTTCTAAATGAATGCCGATTACTTCTGCATTTCCAGGGGACTGCCCATATTTGATATAGTCTCCGGCGTTTTCAAGCGCTTTTTCGATCGCTTCTTTGGACTGGGTCATCGTCGTGGCAAGAAACGCAGTCGTTCCCTCTTCGGTCAGCTTTAATGCCATACCCTCCAAAGCTTCACGCGAAGCATCCATGACATCGTGCCCGGCCGCACCGTGCACATGAACATCTATAAACCCCGGCACTAACGTGTTCCCTCTTCCATCAATGACGGTTCCTTGAGGAGCGATCGTCCCCTTCTCGACTTTTTCTATCTTACCCTCCTTTATTTGAATGGTGCCGTTATCTATAACCTCGTTATCCGTAACGATTCTGACGTTGTGGATCTGCATGATATCTGTCACGATTATCCTCCCTTACTTTATCGATAAAAGACCTTTGTCTCCCTGCATCTTATCCTCCGTAGCTAAAAGCTGGAATGATTCCTCTTTTAAATTCGTAAATATAATCGGTGTAATTAGAGAAGGTGCGTGCTTAGAGACATAATTTAAATCAACACGAAGCAGCGGCGTTCCTTTCTTCACTTTCTGCCCGGCATTTACGAGACTTTCAAACCCTCTCCCTTCCAGTTTGACCGTATCCAGCCCTACATGAATGAGAATCTCTAATCCGTTATTCATTACGATTCCGACGGCGTGTTTCGTCGGGAAAACTTGAACTACTTCTCCGTCGACGGGCGAGCAGAAAACATCCCCTGCCGGATCCACAGCAAATCCCTGCCCCATCATACCTTGAGCAAAAACCTGGTCGGGAACTTCGGTCAGCGGCAGAATCTTTCCATCCACAGGCATCTGAAATTTATCGGACTCCAGTGTATAACCTTCGGATTCAACCTGTTCCATCGTTCCGGCCTTTTCCTTTTCAGAATCCGATAAAGGAAGCAAGCCGGTCTCTATTTGTTTCTGCATGGCGGATGCCAAGAATTCGACCGTTGTGCCAACAACAACTTGTACATTCGTTTTACCGACTTTCATGACTCCTTTGGAACCCAATCGTCTTAATGCCTGCTCATCCACTACTTCCCGATCTGTCATCTGCAGGCGCAGTCGAGTCGTGCAATAATCGAGCGAGACGATGTTATCTGGCCCACCGAGTGCATGAAGATATCGGGCTGCCTTCTTATCGTAGGCGTTCTCTTCCTGTTCTTCCTCCATAATATCCTCTACGTCTTCCCGTCCAGGTGTCTTTAAGTCCAGTTTTACAATTAGGAAATAGAACAATACGAAATACAGGACGAACATGATTAATCCGATCAAGATCAAAGAAACCGGGTTTTCTGCAATGTTGTAGTTAAGTGCAAAATCAATCAATCCGGCAGAAAATCCAAAACCGTGACGGATGTCAAACGCGTAGGCTAACGCCATAGCTACCCCTGTTAAGATCGAGTGGACGACATAAAGAAGGGGGGAGAGGAACATGAACGAAAATTCAATCGGTTCTGTAACCCCGGTCAGGAAAGATGTAAGGGCGATACTTAAGAGCATCCCACCGACAGCTGCTTTCCTGTGCTTCTTTGCAGACATATACATGGCAAGACATGCAGCCGGAAGGCCGAACATCATAATTGGGAAGAAGCCGGCAAGGAAATAGCCCGCATTCGGATCCCCGTTGAGAAAACGATTGATTTCACCATGAACCACGGCATCCGCCGCCGTTGTGAATGTACCGAAATCAAACCATATAAATGTATTGATAACGTGATGCAGACCTACAGGAATGAGCAGACGGTTCAAAACGCCATATACACCAGCACCAATTTCTCCGGCATTTAAGATCCATCCGGTCGCCGCATCAAGCGCATATTGTGGATATACCCACAAATATCCGAGTACGAACGATAAAATGACCATCACGAGGGATGTAATGATCGGAACGAACCGTTTTCCGCCGAAGAATGATAAAAATTCAGGGAATTTAACATCATTAAAGCGGTTATACAATAATCCAGCAATGACTCCTGCGATTACTCCGGCAAACACTCCCATATCGATCGTATCATTGATGGCGGTGATCCCGTTTGTCAGTACAAGGTATCCGACCGCGCCAGCCAGAGCTGCCGCCCCACTACCGTCTTTCGCAAATCCCATGGCAATACCTATCGCAAAAATGAGAGCAAGGTTTTCCAGTATTCCATTCCCTGCCGCAGTCATAAATGGAATACCAAACATATCGTCCATCCCAAGCCTGACCAATAATGCTGCTGCAGGCAGGGTGGCAATCGGAAACATCAGCGACTTTCCGATCCGTTGTAAAAAATTCAGCATATAGTAAATCCTCCTTCAATCTTGATGAAAACGTTTTATCAAGTAATAAGATATCATCCATTTATATAGTTGTCTATACCAGTTAGCATTTACATACCTTCTTTTTTATATCGTGCAGAAAATACCATGGTATGATATTTTTAAAGAAAGTTTAAAGGGGGATGAGCCGTGAACAAACAAATGAAAAGCGGCATCGGCCTTATCGGCAGCCTGTTGTTAGTCATGGTCGGCCTATACCGATTATGGACAAACCAACTAGAAGAAATGTCTATAATCGTTGCCTACTTGTTCCTCGGAGTAGGAATAATCGGAACTATTACCAATGGTGTTAAATGGAAAAAACACAGCAAATAATATTCTGCTGTGTTTTTTCTTCATTTATTTTCAAGCTTCAAACACGTATTTTCCTTTTTTCAAGGATATAATCCACTGCTTCTCTATCGGAGTGAACGGAATAACAGAAGTCCTGTTGGTAGGTCTCATGCCCTTTTCCGGTGATAACCACCCATGTACCGCTATCAGCCTCCAGTACTGCATTCTCAATAGCGATCGTTCTGTCCGATACAAAGGTCCCTCGGTCACCTGCGAAAGTTTCCTGGACCATGATCACCTCTTCTTTCATTTCACTTACAGAAACACCGTTTAAATCATCCATCGTCAATACCGTTCGATCCGCATGTTTCAGAGAAGCAAGAAGCATTTTCTCCCTTTTAGATACGTCTCTGTTGCCTCTAAAACCGAAGACGTGACATATAGAGGATGCCCCTTGAGCTCGTACCGCTTGTAATGTATGGGAGATACTATCTGCTGTATGAGCGTAATCAATGACGATCGTTACATCAAAATCCGTCCGAATCACTTCGAACCTGCCTTTAATTCCCTCAAACTGCTGTAATGATTCCAAAACAGCATCGGTAGGAATGTCAAGACTTTTCGCTACGGCATAGGCTTGGGCGGTGTTGTATAAGTTGTGCTCCCCCTCCAATGGAGAAGGTAGGACCACATGCTGGTTTTCTTCTCTAAGAAGTACCATGGACGATGCTGGAAGAAGGCTTTCCATTTTCAGAGAACAACCTTGGTCCTGACCAATCGTCTTCAAAGGTTTATCTTCGAAACAGGAGGCAAGCTTGCTTCCCCACGGATCGTCTGTGTTTATAATGGCTGCTCCATTCTTTTTCAGCATCGTAAACAACTTCGACTTCGCCTGAAAATATTCTTCCATTGTCCTGTGATAATCCAAGTGGTCATGGGTGAGGTTTGTGAAGACAGCATAATCAAAGGAGATGCCTTCCAGCCGATACTGCTCCAGACCATGAGAGGACACTTCCATAATAATTAGATCGTCCTCACTTTCTGCCAGCAGCTTTTGTATAGTGGGTGCATCCGGTGTGGTTTGATCGGCCGGAAGCGTTTCACCATTTACAATATTGTCGATCGTGCCGAACAAACTGCAAGTATAGCCATTCTGTTCACAAATATGTTTAAGGATATGACTGGTTGTCGTTTTCCCGTTTGTTCCGGTGACTCCAATGACAGTCTTCTTCTCGGCCGGATATCCGTAGAATGCAGCTGCTGCTTGACCAAGGAACTTCCGGCTATTATCCACTTGGATATAAGGAACCGGAAGTCCTTCCAATGGCTTCTCTCCAACAACTAAGACCGCTCCTTTTTCTATCGCGTTGCTGATGAAAGCATGACCATCCGAATTATATCCGGGCACGGCCACAAACACATATCCTTCCTCCATGGCACGGGAATCGGCAGTGACCCCTTTCACCATGCTCCTTTGTTCTTCCATATTTAGTGGCGCCTGTATTGATGTGTATTGAATCAATGTCTGTACTCTCACTGGCTGCTTCTCCTTTTAGCACGAAGTTTATAGTATCCTGCAGCCTCATTTTAACGCGTTCCCTCCACAAAGAAAGGTGGGTTATCAATATGTAATTTGATTTTAATATCTATTGTAAATATTGGATGAAATTTTCTATACAAGCGAATCACTCATCAAGGATAATGCCTTTTAAAGAACGAGCCTCTTTCGTTAGAGAGGCTCGTTTACACACGACACTATTCATTAAGTTTGTTTATATTCTATCTTGGAAGGTCGAACGTGACCGTTTCCCCTTTGTACATTTTTTCACCATCATCAGCGATGAACGGACCGAATTCCAGTTGGAAAGACCCGTAAGATTCAAAATCGTCTTTTCTGAAAAGAAAGACGTGGTATTTCTCTCCGGATTCTCCCGCTTCAACGGCTTGCGGATCGGATGGTTCAACCATGCCTTGTGAAAGCACGGAAGCCCGGCCGTCATCTACATTCACTTTAGACCCTAAATTCCATATACTCACAGGTTGATCGGATTGATTATCCAACGAGAGCTTGATGGTGAGCGCAACCATGCCCGCGTCACCAAAGTTCGAGAACCTCGCTTCATTACCAGCAGTCGGTTCGATCTCAGCATACTGGACGCCATCCAGTGTCACTTGGACATCCCCAAGCTGCTTGGATTCGTCGATACCCTCTTCTTCAAATATCATCGTCTTATTCGCAAGGTTTCCTGTCGTCAACTCGTCCGGATATAGATTAGATTCCGCTTCTACTTCTTCTTTTTGTTGTTCACCGTATACGAAATCAAATGTTTCGTTTCCTTTGTAAGAATCGCTGAAGCTGCTATTATCCGCAGCTCCCCCTTCGATCACCAACTTCGGTTTAACACTTTGGAGCACATCGAATTGATCGTTGGTCATTGTGAATGTAACCAGACCTGTTACTTCTTCCCCTGCAGCGTATTTAGAGGTTTCCTCTTCCACTTCCGACTTTGGATACTCATCTCTTACGAAAGTTCTGGAAGAGGTAAGAAAATCTGTCGAGTTCATCCCTTGGAGCCTTAGAAAACTCGGATAATACATCGCTTTATCTTTCGTATTGTTCACTTTCACTTCCGCAACGACAACATAGCCGTCGTTTTGATCATCGAATTCTATGTACATGTCATCGTTCATGTCCGTGACTTTCAGGACCTGATACTTCTCTACAGACACAATGAATCCGTCCATATCGTTTTTGAAACCAGGATCTTCATTCGTATATAGCACTTCAACATCGCCTTCTGATTGTTCGGTGATATTATCTGTCATAACTTCACCCCCATTGGGCGAAGCTTCCTCCTCATCTGTTGCTTTCTCCTCTTTCTCCTCTTTCTTTTCTTTTTCTTCACCTTCGTCTTTTTTCTTTTCTTCTGCTGCTGTGTCCTGGTTATCTGAAGAACCGGTTTCTTCAGACGAGCCACAGGCAGCAAGGAAAAAAGCCAAGACAGTCATTAGAATAAGCAAATACCTCTTGTGCATGTTCTCAACCCTCTCTCACAGAATTTAATAAAACCTTAACCATATTAACCCAAAT
>NZ_ANPF01000097.1:0-1198 GCF_000328325.1 Halobacillus sp. BAB-2008
AAAAAAGTCAATTCGAATTTATATGCGACTCCTACTAATTAAACAGAATAAGTACTTATACGATCAAGAAAGTAAGATATATCTTTTGTCGAAAACTATAATCGGGCTGAGAGGTAGAGAGAGATGGAAGAGAAAAAGCAAATATTAGAGAGATACATTCCCTTAGCAAAATCAACGGCTAAAATGTTTGGACATCATTGTGAAATTGTTATTCACGATTTAACAAACCCCCAAGCATCTGTCATATTCACAATAAATAGTCATGTAACGGGTAGAGAAGTTGGTCAATCCTTTGATCATCTCGTGACAACGGTATTACAATCGAAAGACTTTAAAGAAGATCATCTGGCCGGTTATACATTTGTTACAGAAGATAAACGCACGATTCGCTCTTCAACAACGTTAATTCGCGATTTCAATCAGAAAGTGATTGGTGCTTTCTGTATTAATTTCGATGTGGAAGCATTACTTCAAATGCAACAGTTTATGAACACATTTCTTCCAACACCAGTTCTAGTAGAAGAGAAAGAAGAAAAACCAAGTCCTGAGATTAAAAATGTAGAGGAGATCGTTGATGGTTTAATTAATCAAATCATACAAAACAGTGCTCATCCAGCTATGAAACGCCATGAAAAGATAGAATTGATTCGTTTCATGGATAAAAAAGGGATTTTTTCAATGAAGGGATCTATCGATAAGGTTGCAGATTCATTAGGCATATCAAAGGTCACTGTTTATAGCTATTTAGATGAAATAAAAAATAAATCAAGGTAAGGAGAAAACAATGAAAAGTATTTTTGAAGTAGAAAACTTAAAATCTAATGGTCATTACGCACTTGCGACTATTCATGATGATATCGTCTATGTTTCCGGACAATTTTCTATTGATCCAGAAACTCGTGAAAGGAAATATGGTTCCGTTGAAGAGGAAACAATCCAGGCACTTAATAATGTAGAAATGATTGTAGAAGCAGCTGGAAGCAAAAAAGAGCAAATATTGCGTATGACATTATACATTCCTGATGTAGAACTCTGGGATAGGGTAGATGCTGTTTATAAAGAATTTTTCGGAGAATATAAACCGGCTCGTACAGTGGTACCTACAAATAAATTACATTTCGGATTTAAAATAGAAGTTGATGCCATCGCGTATATATAAATTTTTTTGAATCTGGTATATAAAAAGATCTATTATATA
>NZ_ANPF01000098.1:0-3328 GCF_000328325.1 Halobacillus sp. BAB-2008
CAGTTAACCCGTTTAAAAGAAGAAGAGCGAAGGAACTTTTCAAGCAGAATTGCTCAGTTTGTCATGGACGGGGTCAGTGAGACACTGTCGAAAGATAAGGAAATGGTGACAATTCCTCTACCGAAGCCGTTGACGAAGGAACAGCGCAGCTGGATGAAGCATGAACATTCCGAGGCGTTGATCGGTAGTATTCTTTATCAATTGATGCTCGACCCGATGCGGGCGACCACGCTGCTCGCCACGATGAACAGCAATGCTTATGATATCGATGATGCTCTCTATCTGCAGGAGGAAGAGGCAGCAGCTTCCAATGAAGAGAAAGAAGTAGATGTCCCCGTTAATAATCCAGTGGCGGAAATCCCTGAATTCACGGACGATGACTTAGACGGCCTTGATCTGGACAGCCTTCAAGGGGATCTGCGTGTAGAAGAGGAAGACACCAAGGAAGAAGACGAGGACGATATGCTTGATGATTTCTTCAGCAGAATGAACCGATAAAAATAAGCCCTCTCAATTATGGCGAGTGGGCTTATTTTTATCGGTTTCTTTCAATCCAACCGGTTGTTTTGTGCGAATGCTACGAAGGAACGCTCGTCCTCCACAAGACCGCATGCTCCGCACTGGACCTTTTTATCCGGTCCTTTGTACGGCGTATGAAAGGCGTCCATGTTTTCGTTGGAATATTCCGTGTCGACTTCTCCGGTTTTTGGATTCATTTTCACGGCGGATGCCTTCTGCTCGATCACGTTGAACCTGGACCGGTTCGTTTTGCAGTTGGGGCAAAGGTATGGCTGCATCGTATTCACCTCCATTAAATAGGATGCGCCGTCATCATCCAAATTATGTAAAGGTGCGATTTTCTTAACTCATAGCGTTCAGGCTGTCTTCCGTAGAGGTGAATTTCTCCCCTTCTTTTGAATAAGCACACCGAAATAGGCGGCAAGGAGCGCTTTAATAATACCGACGGGGAGAAACGGAATGACTCCTGCTTTAAGGGCTTCGCTCCAAGAAAGATCGAGGAGCGATTGAAGTTGTATCATACCGCATAGGAGGATAAGGGCTGTACCAACCAGGTTGGCATAAATCGCTGTAGTTAGTTGAACTCCTTTTCTTTCTATGAGAAGGCCGATCAAGTAGGCGGCAGGTATGAATCCGAGAATCTATCCGCCGCTTGTCCCGGAAACGACCTCCCATCCGCTTGCTCCTCCTGCGAAAACCGGTAACCCGGCAACCCCATCCCTGCGTAAATAATCATTGCGGAAGCACCCTGCAAACTTCCAAGGACCGTCGCGCTCAAACCGACAGCGAGTGTCTGGCCGCTGATCGGTATAAGAGGTAAAGGAATCTCCAATTGAGCCATGACGCCTGTAAAAGCTGCGAACCCTGTACAAAGCAGCATATTTCTCCATGCTTTTTTCAATTTCATTACAATCACCCCTCCAATGTTAACTATACAAAAAATAAGGTTAACTTTTTAAGTGTGTACGGATGAAATAGGTCTCCCGTTTCATTTTTCGTGCGGAATCTATGAGTTTAGACACGAATTGTGTCAGACTTTTTAAAGAATGCAGGGAGTAGTACAAAAAGGTGTTCAAATAAGTTAGAATAGGGTAATGTAAAATTTAACGGAGGTTTTACAATGTTTACAATTAAAAAACATATGAATAAATCACTCGGAATGAAACTATTAGTCTATGCACTAGTCATTTTGGTGTTTTGGATAAAGATGTCTTATATACAAGGGAATATCTTCTCCCTGAACGTTGAAAATGCGAATGAAGGACGGATCCTTCTGTTTAACCCGTTGAGCAGTATTCTGCTCATTTTCGGCCTCGGAATACTGCTTGGCGGGCGCCGCGGGATGTTTGTGTCCTATATTCTTGGGTCCGTTCTTCTATATGTGAACGTGCTTTTTTACAGAGAATATAACGACTTCATTACAATCCCCATGATCAGCCAGGTCGCCAACCTGGCGGACCTTGGTGGAAGCATCACGACCATATTGGAACCCAGTGACATTTTATTGTTCGTAGATGTGCTGCTTGCTGCTTTTCTATTATTCTACTTGAAGCCTTCACGTCTTCAGGTGTTCAAGCCGAAACGCCGGGAAGGATTCCTGCTAGCTATTATCGCCGTACCGCTTTTCCTTCTTAATCTTCAATGGGCGGAAACGGAAAGGACAGACTTGTTGGAGCGTGCTTTTGACCGTAATATGCTGGTTAAATATATCGGTTTGATTAATTACCACGTGTATGATGCCGTGCTTCAAGGCCAGACGGAAATGAAAAAGACGTTTGCGGACAGCAATGAGCTGGTCCCTGCCATCAACTACGTCAATGAAAACGAACAGGAAGACAGCGACCGGTTGGAAGGCATTGCCGAAGGGAAGAACGTCATCGTCCTTTCTCTTGAAAGTACGCAGACCTTTGTAGTTGATAATACTCTTCATGGAGAAGAGCTGACTCCTTACTTTAATGACCTTAAAGAAGATGGTATATATTTCGATAACTTCTATCACCAGGTGAAGCAGGGACGTACGTCCGACTCTGAATTCCTGCTTGCCAATTCCTTGTATCCGCTGAACCGTGGAGCAGTATTCTTTACCCATTCAGGTAACGAATACAAAGGTATGCCGGGTCTACTCAGCGAGAACGGATACTTCACGAACGTCATGCATGCTAACGATAAGACGTTCTGGAACCGGAATGTGATGTATGATTCTCTCGGATATGATGAGTTCTTCTCGAAAGAGGACTATGAGATTACGGAAGAGAAATCGCACAGCTGGGGTTATATGGATGAGTATTTCTTCCAGGATTCTCTGGATAAGATGGAAGAAATGGAGCAGCCATTCTACTCCAAACTCATTACATTGACCAACCACTATCCGTTTACGCTTCCGGAAGATAAACAATTGATTGAGCCTGGTGAAACAGGCAGTAACACGCTGAACCGTTACTTCCAAACGATTCGTTACCAGGACGAGGCATTGAAAGAGTTTGTCGAACGCTTCAAAGCGTCCGACCTGTATGATGATACGATTCTCGTCATTTACGGTGACCACTTTGGTATTTCCGAGAACCACCAGAAGGCCATGGGCGAGTATTTAGGTAAAGATATTAATGATTATGAGCAATTCCAGCTGCAGCGAGTACCGTTGCTTCTGTATGGTAAGGATATTGAACCGGAGAAAAACCATACGGTGGGTGGACAGATTGATCTGCGTCCGACCATCACCAACCTGCTTGGAATCGAAGATGATAACCCGATCCAGTTCGGCCATGATTTATTGGACGAGGACCGCCGTCAGCTTATGATCACACGTGAT
>NZ_ANPF01000099.1:0-8660 GCF_000328325.1 Halobacillus sp. BAB-2008
GGAAAAACAGGCGGCTTTTTTAGGTGTTTCATTTTCATTCGCTGCAATCTACATGGAGTTTTCCATCTTCCTGTACTTCTGCATAATAGACATTTTTTATGTCCTGCACACCACTGTCTGCCAACCTTGCATCCAGCCACTGCTCTGTAATGCCCAATTCTTTCAAATTGTGTTCAATCTTTCTTCCATCTGCTATTAAAGTCGTCGGCGCAGGGTACACTTTTCTGATTGGTGGAGTACCGGTATCCCTTTTCGTAGCCGTTCTATTCTGCTGGTATTTCAGGACAGAAACCGTACCGTCGATTTCAAACACAGCCATGTCAACCTCAGCGACCGCAAATGCATTCTTTTTCCTCAGCAATACCCGCAGCGCATCCAAATCCAGGCGTGCTTTCTTTAAGGCATTTTTTTCTATCTTTCCATCTTTAATCAAGATGATGGGCTGCCCGTTCATCACTTCCCTGATAGGCTTTGACTTGAGATCCAAATAACCGAGCAGAACGGTAAAGACACTCCATCCAAGAAGAGCGATGATGCCGTTCCGAACACTCAGGGTAGAATCAATGGCAAGTGAAGCTCCTATTGTGCCGACAGAGATTGCCGAAACGAAATTAAAGAAAGTCATCTGGGATATCTCTTTCCTCCCCATCAACCTTGTAAGAAGAAGTAACGTCGTAAAGGCAAGTAACAGCCTGAGGATAAGTTCCACAGTAGACATTTCGTTCACTCCCTATCTTCTTTATCTTCTATTATCAGGAGCCGAACGAAATCTATACACAAAAAGAGTACCTTCCCTGACTCGGGAAAGTACTCTCCTGCGACTACTTTATTCTGTAACTTTCTTCTGTAGAGCTTCTTTAACTGCCGGGCTGACAGCGCCGTCTCCACCAAGAACGGTTACGGATGTAACATCAGTCGTATAGACGTATTTCGTCAAATAAGCATCCAATTCTTTAGGAAGCTTCTCTGGATCGACCAATAGAAGCGATCCTCCATTACCTGTTACCAGTGGTGCTGCTGCGAGAGCGTCCGGATAGTTTCGTCCGCTTGCTACATACAATTCACCAGTATTCGGTCCGAACTCTTTCAACAGCGATACAAGCGTACCGTAACGGTTCGTACCGGACAGGCGTTCCACGGAAAGAGCCTTCTTGTCGACTTGATTCACCAGGTCATCCGAGATAACACCAGTTCCACCGACAACATAGACATCTTCATCTTCCAGGATGGCCATTGCTTCTTTAGACAGCTTCTTACCATCTGTCAAGACGATCGGCATTCCTTCTGCTCCGGCAAGAGAAGCAGCACTCAAAGCATCCGCATAGTTCTTACCTGTAGCAAGGAAGACACCGTTGCCTTCGAATCCAAAGGAATTCTGCAGCTCATCTGCGATCGCAAGGTTTGTTTCATAACGGGTGTCACCTGACAAACGTTCAACCTTATCAGATGCAATGCTGATCGTGTTCAATTGGCTGAACACTTCTTTAGAAACCGCACCTTCACCGCCTAACAGATACACGTTCTTCGCACCAAGGCGTTTGATTTCCTTAAGGGCTGCATCTGTTAATTTACCTTTACTGTTTACCGGTATGATCGGTGCTTCTGCTGCGGAAGCTAGTGGTCCGGCAGAAAGAGCATCCGGGAAGTTAAATCCTGTGGTTACGATGACTGTATCTGCACCGCCATTAGGATAAAGTTCCTTAGAAATTTCAATAGCTGTTCCTACCCGTTCTTTTCCGGACAGCACTTGTACAATGTCCGCATCTGTCGTAATTGGAACGAGATCGAGCACTTCATCTGTCGCTTTGTCGACCATGTAAAGCGCGGAGTATCCTTTGATGGATTTCTCCGGTGTCGTAATGGAGACAGGAACCGTTACAGATTGTCCAACGTCCACTTTCGCAGCGTCTTTCCCTGCTTTAACGGATCCTTCACCCTTGTCTTCGGAATCATAGGATAGGACTTTTTCTTCTGTCATATTCAAGGTGTAATCGACAGAAGCGGTACCTGTACCGAAGTAGTCAACAGCAATCTGGTATTGTCCATCCGGAAGTCCTTTAACAGAGAAAGCTTCACTATCCGAAGCACTCGCACTGGCTGCTACCAGTTCTCCGTCGCGGAATAGGAACAAGTCCAAATCAGCCGGGGCAGCCGGGGCAACATCCACACTTAGAGACACGTTGTTCTCGATATCAATATCGATAACTTCTCCATCCACCTGGGATGCTTCCGTATCCTGCTTCACTGTTCCCTTAATCGTGTCTTTGATCGGTCCTGTGAATCCGACCGTTTCAAATTTCACGTCTTTTGCATCCTTCATGTAGTTCGTGAAAGTAACTTCTTTATCTATCTTCTCGGAAGAAGAAACTTTACCTAAATCTATACGTCCCGGCTCACTGACAAAGTCCTGAGCAACGGCATCCAACGTATATTTATTCATTTCTTTCCCTTGTTCAGGATTGGTTGCACCGTATACATGTACTTCCCAAACCCCTTGCTTAGGAGAAGAGGCGACATATTCATCCAAGTCCTTCCCGTCATAGCCGGCATAGCCGGTAGAAGGTACATTTACTTGAACTCCATCCGGATCAAAGACCATAAGACGGACTCTCGCCTGCTCTTCGCCACCCTCCGTTACGGCATCAAGTGTGAAACGAAGCTCACTCACACCGGAATCTACATCAAATGTATATCCTTTTGTTTGAGCGGCCTGCACTTCATCCGTCGCGCGGAAGCGGTGCTTGTTCTCTTTTGTGAACTCATACCCTGTAACGATCGTCTGGGCACTGCGCGCTTCTACGTATGGTGTAGAAGGATCGTCAAATGTAAGCGTTCCGGCGTTGACGCCCGTCTTCAGCTTCTCGGCATCATAATTGACCGTAATATACTTATACTCTCCTGCACCAAGAGAAACCTCTTTGACAGAAGGCGTAAACCAATCATCAGAAGCTTTCACTTCCAGCTTCTTCGCTTCATCGGATGTGTTGTGGACAAGAACTTCCACTGTTTCAGGGATGTCTTTGTTACGGACATATAGGCCTGGTCCGCCGGCGACTTTCTCGCCGTGGAATACAGTGACATCGACATCCTTCACTTCACTGATGAAGTTATCGCGCATATACTCATAAGCAGCCGGCACATCAATCAAGCCGCCACCCTGTTGAGCACGATCATAACCATCCAGCTCTCTCGCCGTCTGGATCAATGCTTCACGAGCAAGCTCGTAATCAAAAGGCATACGATCTTTCTCTGCCGCTGACTTCAGAACGGCAACAGCACCTGCGACGTACGGCGCTGACATACTAGTACCCTGCAGGACATCATATGCTGTCTGGCCTTCTGCTTGATATTGGTGAACCGGCTGGGCGGCATAAGCAGAACCAGGTGCTACGATATCCGGCTTCTGATCACCGGCTTCGTTCGGTCCGACAGATGAGAAGTACCATAAGCCTTCCCCATCAAGTGGATTGCCATCTTTATCTTTTCCATATGGGAAGTTGTTATATTCTTTCGCCCACATCTCAGAGTTGATATAAGCCCCTACAGAAATAACACTGCCTACATCCCCGGGAGACCCGACCGTGTCGATCCCCGGACCTGCATTACCGGCAGATGTGACGAAAACGATGTCGAAATCATCGGAAAGCAGCGTCATCAACTCGCCGTAACTTCCTGTACCATCGTTCAAGTCAGGGGAAGAACCGAGACTTAAGTTTGCAACATCGACGCCGAACCCACCTTCTGATTCCGGTAGAGCCGCATCAATCATGGCCGTTTGTATGCTCCATGTGTAGGCACCGCCGTCTTCTTGGAAAACACGCATACCGACAATATCTGCCCCCGGTGCGACACCTTCTCCTGCCACTGCTCCATACGCGTTAGAGCGTAGCGGTCCATCCGCTGCGGAAATACCTGCTACGTGAGAACCGTGGCCGTTCAAGTCCGTAAACAGGTTGACCGTTTTAATGCCGAAGTCTTCCTCATAGCGGTTCATATCGTTTACTCGGAAGTTGGCACCGACCGTTTCGTCTGTCACATCAACATCGAATGTACCTGCTTCACCATCTTTATAAGCCGTTTCGTCCGTGAAGTCTCCGTCGATATCTGTATCGATGTACACTTCATCACCGACAAGCAGCACCCCGAAGTTGTCCATCACAGGATTGCCGTCTTCATCTACTTCTTCGCTTCCATCCCCATTCAAGTCTGCAAGCGCATTAAAATGGGTGCTACCGAAATAGGCATCTTCTCCATCTGGATTGATTTCATCCAAGGAAAACGCATCTTCTAATTCTTCTGGAATTTCCATGAAGACGACATCACCTTCTGAGAAATAACCGTATGGTTCATTCTCCAGATATTCGGCGTATTTGTCTTCAAGGGGATAAACACCAGTGTTTGCTGCGTGAAAATCAGAGATCGTATAATCTCGGACCTCAGTTATCTTAGAGTCACCGAACTTTCTTGTTTCTGCAAAATCAGCGTCATCCGGCTGTTCTGTGAAGGACTCATGCCCTGGATCGGGACCGGAGTCAATGATCCCTACACGGATTCCTTCTCCGCTGAACTTATCCTGAATTTCATCGACCCCTGTCGCTGGATGCGTTTCCAATTGATCCGGAGTGACATCTGCTTTTGGATCGACTGCACTCTGTTTATCGGCATTCAGTTCCTTCGGCTCCAGTGGTGCAAGCTCCACTTTAGCATTCTCTCCGACCGTACGGACGGAATCTAGTTTGACGACATCCAATATTTTGTTTGTCGGTACATCGGCTAAATAACCATAGTTCTTATGATTTTGTTTGACTTTTACGCCAAGCTTCTCCAACTGTTGCGTAGCATCCGTTTTCCCGTTACCGATGATTACGAGTTCCTGTGTAGCTGCTTCGTTATTTGCAAGCTTCAGGACTTCTTCCTGGTTCAACAGCGTGTTGAACGTCTTCGGAGCCTTCGTTTCTGCCTGTACTGCTCCCGGACTATATGTACTGACTCCGGCAAAGGAAGAAGCTACGATCGCCGCACTGGCTAGGACGGACAGCGCTTTTTTCTTCATATTCTTCTTATTTGACACCAAAATAATAACCTCCCTGGTTTTCTTGGTAATCTGACAAACTAAATCCTTCCTCCACCTCCTTTATTTATTAAAATATTGCAAAAAATTACAATATTAATTTTACTTTACAGTTGTATTAAGGTCAAACTATTTATTAAATTCAGAATATTTACCTAATAAAAAAGACCTAACTGTTGTTAGGCCTTTTTAAACCGCGGAATTCACAGGCTGGGATATCCGAAATGGACAGCCTTTTCTATACCTTAAATTTCTACTACTAATTCCCTGCAAAAAAGATAGCAAAGGAAAAATGTTAATTTTCTACTCGTTTGTAAGAAAAGTTTTATAGAAACTACTAATTTATTAGAACCCGGTCGATTTTCCATGCCAACGGTATGCTGATTGCTTCTGAACCGCCGATAATATGGTAGTCGGCGCGCTCTCCGAATAACTTCATACTGCGTTCCATAGTCGTCCACTTATTTTGGTTCGTCAAAAGGACAGGGCTGTTCGATTGGACGGCAAGCGGCGTCACCGCCATGGCATCAGGGAAGTTTCTACCTGTCGTAAAATAGAGGGTATCTGCCTGCTTATTTCCAAAGGTGCGATGCATGGCTTCATTCGTTTCATAACGTGTGGCACCCGATATCCGATAAGGGCTGAGAGCCTCCAGTTCCTTTTCCACATCGTTGGAAACCGGATTCGTTCCACCGACAATATAGGCTTTCGTAATACCCAGGTCTTCCAAGTAGGATCGGGCGCTCTCCGGGATCTTGTTTTGTTTCACATAAATAATCGGATACTGCTTCATCCCACTGTACCCAGCAGCAGAAAGAGCGTCCGGAAATTCCTGACCTGAAACAACGAATGCTTTATTGGTGTCATAAGGAATCAGCTCATTGACAGCAATCGCTGTTTCGTAACGATCGGCACCTTTGATGCGATGAACTCGGTATCCCGTTTCCTTCAAATCCTTCTCGACATCCGGATGGACAGCAACGGTACCACCTACCATGATCACATCGGTTGCACCGAGACGCTTCAATTCCTTCGCAACAGTTGAAGATAATCTATCTTTCTTCTCCAGTAGAACCGGGCTGTTCAAGTAGGAGGCGAGTGGTGATACAGCAAGGCTGTCCGGAAAATCTTTGGCTGTTGCGAGGATGACAAATTTACCTTCCTGTTTACGTCCATCCACCATCAAGGATTGCTGCTGAAGCTCATTCCAACCCTGTTTGGATATTTCGACAGCCGTATCGACAGCGGTAGCGCCTGAGATTCTGTGAGATTCTTTAATCTGAGCGAGCGTCTTCTCTGCATCAATCATCCCATTCCCTAAATCATACGCACCGGCTACCGGGGATGCCGACTGTTCGATGAGACGCTTCGTCTGTTGTCCGGTCAGGAAAGGAGCTTGATTCTTTACCATAGCTGCCAGACTGCTTACATGGCCGGTGGACATGCTTGTTCCTTCCATATATTCGTAATCGTCTTGCAAATATGTACTGATTAAATCCGTTCCCGGTGTAACGACATCGATATCGGCACCATAATTCGAGAACGAGGCCTTTTCTTTCTTGTTCAGGTCGTAGCTTCCAACCGCGACTACCTGATCGAATGCCGCTGGATAAAGCGTATCGTTCTTCTCATCATTTCCGGCTGCAGCGACGACAAGCACCCCATGTTCGACGGCATATTGGACAGCCTCTTCCAAAGAAGAGCGGTAGGTATATGTACCGAGGCTCAAGTTGATGATGTCTGCATCGTGATCAACTGCATACTCAATACCATCAATAAGGTCTGATACGCTCCCTTCGTTCTCTTCCATCATCTTGACAGGCATAATTCTGACATCACCTTTTGATAGAGAAGCAACTCCTGTCTTATTGTTCGTAACTGCACCTATTAACCCCGCTACATGTGTTCCGTGACCATAATGGTCTGTTGGATTCTGACCACTTTCCAAAAGGTTGGTCCCTTTAATTACCTGTCCCTTTAAATCAGGGTGGGACGCGTTCACACCTGAATCGACGACGGCGACTACAGGCTCTGCATCGGAAGCGTCTTTATAAAGGTTCCAAGCCTTTATTACATTCATTCTCTGAAAGGTTACCTGTTGATCGGGGTAGAACGTATCATTTGGAGCACCCTGCGAGTACACTTTCGCATCAAGCTCCACATACTCCACATCTGGATCCTGCTCAAGGTCTTCTTTCTTCTCTTTCCAATTTCGTTTGTCCGTTTCCACTACATCCAGAGGAAATACCGGATCTGTCGACTGAGTCGTAACCCTGTCCTTGTATTTAACGATCAGCTTAACAGACGCATCCTCTTCCGCCATGACGTGACTGCTTCCAAAACAAACCGCTGCAAGGACAATGAGAATTGCCCATAGTTTTCTAGATTTCATATCGCAACTCCTCTTCTAAAACTTTTCCTATCTCCACAAAATATGAGTTCCTTCGCTCATTCAGTTTACATAAAAATACAAGACTTTTAAATGTTTCCGAGTTTTTTTCTTACTATTATTCAAATAAAAAGCACACCACAAAATGGTGTGCTTTTTCAGACTGTGTTTGAAGTTAACGGCTTCTGGGTCGTTAGCTTCAAAGACGTCGAATGTATGTCGACTATGCTTGATACGTAAATACCCGTTAGAATAAACCCAGCCGCTTCTTCACACGGATGCGCTCCGGTGGATTGGTGAACACCATTTCTCCGTCCAGTACGACATGGGCGTTCTCCATGAATTGATACATCATGTCCGTTCCGAATTTCTTCCCTACTTTATCATACGCCTCTTTCAGGAAGAACCCCCGTTTCTTCGAGTCATGAGCATCGGAGGCGATGACGTGTCCAAGGTTATGTTCAATGATCTGATAAGCAAACTTTTGGGAATCCCTGCCGAATTTCCCGACAAGACTCCCGGCTGATAACTGCGTGAACGCGCCGTTTTTAACAAAGTGATAGAGCAGGTCCGGCTGTTCCCGAAGTGTACGGTTCCGTTCCGGGTGGACAATCACAGGCTTATATCCCGCCATCTGCATGTCGTAAAGCATCTGCTTGGCATAATGCGGAACAGTATTCTCCGGAAACTCTACATATAAATACCCGCTTTTTTCATTTATCGGAAGGACCATTCCCTGTTCCAGCTCTTTTATGAATTCTTCGTGGAGCCGAACTTCTTGTCCAGGCAGAACAGTAAGGTCTATTCCTTCTTCATATAAACGTTCATTTAATTTCCTGCATTGTTCTATGATCTGTTGTGGTTCGTTATAATACTCAGATGTTTGGTGATGCGGTGCAGCTACAACCGTCTCGATACCCTGCTTAAGTGCTGCTCGGGCCATTTCAAGACTTTCTTCCATGTGGCTTGCTCCATCATCTATACCTGGAAGTATATGACAGTGTAAATCGATCATAACATCCACCTCTTCTATTAGTTTTCTATTTGTGCGACATAAAATCCGACTGTTCATTCACAAGAACAGCCTTCGAAAAAAATAAGGCTTCAGCCTCAGTGACACTTTCGTTCATTATTACGAATCTATTTAAATTATAAAATAGATATCAAAATTATTCAAATTATATTTATGTCGAATAATGT
>NZ_ANPF01000100.1:0-6546 GCF_000328325.1 Halobacillus sp. BAB-2008
GCGACAAGCATAAGAACATTGATGGAGAAAAGTGCTCTTCCTTTTCGCCGTCGATGGACTTATGACCTCGAGCAGCTGGGCGACGCAGCCGGATAACACTAAGTGCGGAGTCGCCCCGGGAGCTGCGACAAGCATAAGAACATTGATGGAGAAAAGCGCTCTTCCTTTTCGCCGTCGATGGACTTATGCACCCATTCATGTCCCGGGAAATGCTCTCTCTTCCAACTGATATTCCCAGAGATACACCGACCTTCATTCAACATGGAAAAAGCGCCACTGCTTTATACAGTAGCGCTTCCTATTATTCCTCCGTCTTGAAATGCTGTTCAGGCACGAAGAAATCCAAGTGACGGTATAAATTGACAAATTCCCCGGGCAATAATCCGCCAAATTCCCCGTCGATATTCAACTGCATCTTCTCGTCCGTCTTCACCTTCACGCGGCTGGCGGTGAGGTGGACAAACTTCGGATGGTTGAGGTGATTCCCTTGGATCGCAAGAGTTGCGAGCCGTACGAATTCTGCAATGTTCATTTTTTCAATGATCATCAGATCGAAAAGACCGTCATCCATACGGGCAGCCGGCGCAAGCTTCTCGAGCCCGCCGACGGAATTGGTGTTGCTGACGAGGAAGAGCATGATCTCGCCTTCGTACCATTTGCCGTCGTATTCCATCTCGACACGGGTCGGACGGATGGATGGCAGCATTTCGATCCCTTTCAAGTAGTAGGCGAGCTGACCGAGCATCGTCTTCAGCTTGCTTGGTACTTCATAGCTGATTTCGGTGATTTTCCCTCCACCGGCAATGTTCATGAAGTAATGATCGTTGACGCGTCCGATATCCAATGGATGGGTATAATCCTCCAAAATGATGTCGACCGCTTTATGAACGTTTCTAGGTATGTGCAGTGCACGTGCAAAATCGTTGGTCGTCCCGACTGGAATGATGCCGAGTTTCGGTTTATGTTCTTGTTCGGCTAGTCCATTGATGACTTCGTTGATGGTTCCGTCTCCACCCGCTGCCACGACTACATCGAATTTTTGTTCGACGCAGTACTTCGCGGCATTGATCGCGTCACCTGCACAGGTCGTCGCATGGGCGGAGGTTTCGTATCCGGCTTGTTCGAATCGTTGCAGGATGTCCGGGAGAACCTTGCGTATGACTTCTCTTCCAGAGGTCGGGTTATAAATTATTCGGGCACGTTTCATGTTTTGACCCCCTCATCCAGATTGCTCCAATTATCATCATAGCTTGTTTTCCTCTTTTTGCAAACTGTTTTTCTAGTATATGACTGGATGTCCCAAGTCATACGAAAGCACGCACTCGCCGTTCGGTGCGTGCTTTCTTCCTTCTATAGGCTTTAGCGCTTCTCCATTTCAGAAAGGATGATCTTGTTGACCATCGGCGGGTTCGCCTGTCCTTTTGTTTCTTTCATCACTTGACCGACAAGGAAGCCGAGGGCACGGTCTTTCCCGTTCTTGAAGTCTTCAATGGATTGAGGATTGTTATCCAAAATCTTCACGATGATTTCCGTCAGTTGACCTTCATCGGAAATTTGGACAAGCCCTTTCTCTTTAACGATCTTCTCCGGCTCGCCGCCGTTTTCTACAAGTTCGTTGAAGACTTTCTTCGCAATCTTGGAGGAGATTGTACCGTCTTCGATCAGCTGGATCATCTTCGCAAGAGAATCCGGTGTCAAAGCAAGATCAGAAAGCTCTTTATAATGCTTGTTCATGTAGGCAGACACTTCACCCATCAACCAGTTGGAAGCCTGCTTGACGTCGGCTCCCTGAGCGATCGTTTCTTCGAAGAAATCGGAAAGCTCTTTGTTGTTCGTCAGGACCATAGCATCGTAGGCAGGAAGCTCCAGCTGCTCGATGTAGCGCTTCTTACGGGCATCCGGAAGTTCAGGGATTTCCGCGCGGATACGCTCTTTCCATGCTTCGTCGATGTGAAGGGGAACGAGGTCCGGCTCCGGGAAGTAGCGATAGTCGTCGGATCCTTCTTTGATACGCATCAGGATCGTTTCCTTCGTCTGCTCGTCATAGCGACGTGTTTCCTGAAGGATTTCTCCACCTGCCATAAGTTCCTTCTGCTGGCGCTTCTCTTCGAATTCCAAACCTTTTTGTACGAAGGAGAAGGAGTTCAGGTTCTTAAGCTCCGTTTTCGTACCGAATTGCTCCTGTCCGATCGGGCGGATGGACAAGTTGGCATCACAGCGAAGGGAACCTTCTTCCATCTTACAGTCGGAAACGCCTGTATATTGGATGATGTTCTTCAATGCTTCCAAGTAGGCGTACGCCTCTTTCGGAGAGCGGATGTCGGGCTCGGATACGATCTCGACAAGCGGTGTACCTTGACGGTTGTAGTCGACAAGGGAATATCCGTCGTCGCTGTGCGTCAGTTTACCGGCATCTTCCTCCATATGAAGGCGCGTGATTCCGATCCGCTTCTTCTTACCGTCTACTTCAATATCGATATACCCGTTTTCACCGATCGGCTTATCAAACTGAGAAATTTGGTAGGCTTTCGGGTTGTCCGGGTAGAAATAGTTTTTGCGGTCAAACTTCGTATCTGTTGCGATTTCACAGTTGAGTGCCATCGCTGCTTTCATAGCGAAGTTGACAGCTTCTTCGTTCAGTACCGGCAGAACACCCGGGTACCCGAGGTCGATCGGGTTGATGTTCGTATTCGGATCATCCCCGAACATGTTCGGAGACGGACTGAAGATTTTAGAGTTCGTTTTCAATTCTACGTGGACCTCTAGTCCAATAATCGTTTCAAAGTTCATTAGCGCGCACCTCCAAGGGACGGGCGTTGTTTATGGAATTCTGTCGCCTGCTCAAAGGCGTGGGCTGCACGGTAAACGGTGCTTTCGTCGAAGTGTTTCCCGATGATCTGCAGACCGATCGGAAGTCCCTCGCTGGAGAAACCGCAAGGAATGGAGATTCCCGGTACGCCGGCAAGGTTGACAGGGATTGTCAGAATATCGTTGGCATACATCGTCATCGGGTCGTCGACTTTGTCCCCTACTTTAAAGGCAGGAGTCGGAGTCGTCGGTCCGACGATCACATCATATTCTTCGAACACTTTCTCAAAATCGTTTTTGATCAACGTACGGACTTGTTGGGCTTTCTTGTAATACGCATCATAGTAACCGGAGCTGAGCGCGAACGTTCCGAGCATGATCCGGCGCTTCACTTCGTCCCCGAAGCCTTCCGAGCGGGAGCGCATGAACATGTCAAGCATCGTTTCTGCGTCTTCTGCACGCTTACCGTAACGGACTCCGTCAAAGCGGGCCAGGTTGGCAGATGCTTCCGAAGAAGAAAGCAGGTAGTACGTAGACAAAGCATATTTCGAGTGTGGCAGGGAAACTTCCTCCCATGTCGCACCCATCTTTTCATACTCTTTCAAAGCAGCTTGGACCGCTTCCTTCACTTCCGGTGCTACACCTTCAGAAAGGTATTCTTTTGGAACAGCGATCTTCAGACCTTTGACATCGCCTGTCAAAGATTCGGTATATTTCGGAACGTCTACATTGGCAGACGTGGAGTCCATTTTGTCGTAGCCTGCAATAGTTTCCAGAAGGAAAGCATTGTCTTCGACGTTTCTGGTGATCGGACCGATTTGGTCAAGGGAAGACGCAAAAGCGATCAATCCGAAACGGGACACACGGCCGTATGTCGGCTTAAGACCGACGACACCACAGTAAGCTGCCGGCTGACGGATAGATCCGCCGGTATCGGACCCTAGAGAATAGGGAACTTCTCCTGCCGCTACAGAGGCTGCAGATCCACCACTGGAACCACCCGGTACGTAATCCGTATTCCAAGGGTTACGAGCAGATGCGTAGCTGGAGTTCTCATTGGAAGAACCCATCGCGAATTCGTCCATGTTCAGTTTCCCAATGGTGACGGCTTTCGCATCGTTCAGTTTGTTGACGACCGTCGCATCATACAATGGGTCCTCAAAGTTAGAAAGGATCTGACTTCCCGCCGTCGTGCGCAGACCTTTCGTCACGATGTTGTCTTTCACACCGATCGGCAGACCGAAGAGAGCCGCGTCACTGTTCCCCTGCTCTTTGTCCAGTGCCGCCGCCTGCGCTTTCGCTGCTTCTTTATTCAACGTGATGAACGCCTGGACTTCCCCGTCCACTTCATCAATGCGCTTGTAGGATTCTTCTACTAGATCCGTGACTGTGATTTCCTTGTTATGTAGCTTCTCTTGAAGCTCACGTAGTGAAAACTCAAATAAAGACATCGTCGTACCTCCTTATTCCAATATGGATGGCACTTTGAACTGACCATCCTGGTGGTCCGGTGCGTTCTTCAGCGCTTCCTCTTGTGTAATCCATTTCTTCGGCTCGTCCTTGCGAAGTACGTTCTTCAGATCAAGAACGTGCGTCGTCGGTTCTACACCGGTTGTATCTAATTCATTCAATTGCTCGGCATAGGTGATGATATCATCCAGCTGCTTAGAGAATGTCGTTGCTTCTTCATCCGTGATCGCCAGACGCGCAAGATTCGCGACGTGCTTCACTTCTTCTTTACTGATTCTAGACATAATGCGACCTCCATTTCGATCTCACATAATATATGATCATACCAAAGATTCGAATCAATTATCAACGTTCGTTGCACATCTTTCTTATCTTAACATACCGGCCCCATCCATGTCTTTTCTCCAATAAGGAAGACAGGAATAAAAAAACCCCCGGCACATTGCCGGGGACCTTTGGTTTTATTAATGCTTCTTCGCTTCTTCGAAGAATTCTTCTGCGTTGGCCGGCGGAGTTCCGAACATACTTACAACAATGGTTGCAAGAGCACTCAGGATGAATCCTGGTACGAGTTCGTAGAGCTCGAAAATACCGCCGCTCAGTACATCAGCCCAGACAACGACTACGACAGCACCGACGATCATACCGGTGAGCGCCCCGTTACGGGTGATGCCTTTCCAGAACAGAGACAGGATGATGATCGGACCGAAGGCGGCGCCGAATCCTGCCCATGCATAAGATACGAGATCAAGGACCGTGCTGTCCGGATTTCCGGCAAGCAGAATCGCAATAAGAGCGATACCCGCTACTGCGATACGACCGATCCAAACCAATTCTTTCTCCGTCGCGTTTGGACGGAACAGTGCTTTATAGAAGTCCTCCGCCAGTGCAGAAGAAGATACAAGCAGCTGAGAGTCAATAGTACTCATGATTGCAGACAAGATCGCTGCAAGCAGGATACCTGCAATGATCGGATGGAACAGAATTTGAGAGAAGGTGATGAAGATCTTCTCAGAGTCGGCAAGCATCTGAATGCCGCCTTCTGTCATAACTTCTGCATTAAAGGTGGATAGATCCGTAACATCTGCTGTATTAATGTAAGCAAGTCCGAACAGACCCGTGAAGATTGCTCCGTAAAGACCAAGGATCATCCAACCCATTCCGATGAAACGCGCTTTCGGAACGTCTTTCGGTGAACGAAGGGCCATAAAGCGGACAAGGATGTGCGGCTGACCGAAGTAGCCGAGTCCCCAGGCAAGAGAAGAAATAATAGCCATCGCGCCTACGCCTTGAACCATGTTCAGGTGTGTCGGATCGATTTGAGCGACAGCATCTGTCGCTTTATCCCAGCCGCCCAGTTCGGATACGGCTACGATCGGTACGGCAATCAATGCAAGGAACATCAAGATCCCTTGAACGAAGTCCGTCCAGCTGACGGCAAGGAAACCGCCTAAGAAGGTATAAGAGATGGTGACGACTGCACCGATCCATAGTGCTGTTGTGTAGTCAATGTTGAAGGAAGCTTCAAACAGCTTCGCCCCGGCAACCATACCGGAAGATGTGTAGAAGGTGAAGAATAAAAGGATAACAGCTGCGGAAATGACTCGTAATGTATGGGATTTATCCTGGAAACGATTCTCCAAATAGTCGGGAACCGTAATGGAATCGTCCGCCACCTCTGTGAAGACACGAAGTTTACGGGCAACGAATTGCCAGTTCAAATAGGCACCGATAGCAAGACCTACCCCGATCCACGCTTCCGATAAACCGGATGCATAAATAGCTCCAGGCAGACCCAGCAGCAGCCAGCCACTCATATCGGAGGCTCCGGCGGATAAGGCGGCAACTCCCGGCCCCAGACGACGACCACCTAACACGTAGTCGGATAAATCACTTGTTAGACGATATGCGGCGAAACCGATTCCGAGCATACCGATCAAATAGACGATGAATGTTATTAACGTAGCAGTACTCATGTTTTGTTATTCGCTCCTTTCAGTGAATAGTGTAATGATGGATAGAATGATTAGTAATGGCATTGGGACAAATAACCAGAACCACGTTGCCCCGGAAATTGTTACGGATGATGCTGCAGCGAGTTCCAACACGTCGATCACCTCCCAAAACTGTAATATACAACTCTATACAACCATACCGTTTGTCGGATTCTCCTGTTGAATTCCATCGAAAAATCCAAATGCAGGTACAACTATATCATATAACTTTTGTTTGAACATTGCAAAAATTGATATAATTTACCTATTGTGA
>NZ_ANPF01000101.1:0-2851 GCF_000328325.1 Halobacillus sp. BAB-2008
ATTTTGCACACCGAATGTGCTTGTTTGAATTCTCTCTATATAATAGAAAGAATGTTTGACGTACTGGTTGGTTCGTTCAGTTTTCAAAGATCGATTATACATTCAATGGTGGGCCTGAGTGGACTTGAACCACCGACCTCACGCTTATCAGGCGTGCGCTCTAACCAGCTGAGCTACAGGCCCCAATGGTAGTAAAATTAATGGAGCGGGTGAAGGGAATCGAACCCTCATCATCAGCTTGGAAGGCTGAGGTTTTACCACTAAACTACACCCGCATATTACATTTTCAAACTTTCGATGGTCGGGAAGACAGGATTCGAACCTGCGACCCCTTGGTCCCAAACCAAGTGCTCTACCAAGCTGAGCTACTTCCCGTTAAAATGGCGCGCCCGAGAGGAGTCGAACCCCTAACCTTCTGATCCGTAGTCAGACGCTCTATCCAATTGAGCTACGGGCGCATGTATTAAAATGAAGCGACAAAGAATATTGTATCACAACTTGTTTTCGAACGCAAGAACTTTTTTGAAAAAGTTAGTGCGGCCGAGAGGACTTGAACCTCCACGGGATTAACTCCCACTAGGCCCTCAACCTAGCGCGTCTGCCGATTCCGCCACGACCGCAAGTTGTTATTCACAATTCAATGCTGATCATGTAAATGGAAAGTGCGGGTGGAGGGACTTGAACCCCCACGCCGTGAAGCACTAGATCCTAAATCTAGCGTGTCTGCCAATTCCACCACACCCGCATAAAATGGTGAGCCATGAAGGGCTCGAACCTTCGACCCTCTGATTAAAAGTCAGATGCTCTACCAACTGAGCTAATGGCTCGCGTAAAAGGAATCTATTACACTTTGAAAATTATTTTTGCGCTTTCTGTTTTTCAAGCACAAGAACAATCATATAACTTATTCGTTTGTTTGTCAACCCTTTTTTCAAAGAAAAATGGCTGGGCCAGCTGGATTCGAACCAGCGCATGACGGTACCAAAAACCGTTGCCTTACCGCTTGGCTATGGCCCAACGACAATGGCGGTCCGGACGGGACTCGAACCCGCGACCTCCTGCGTGACAGGCAGGCATTCTAACCAACTGAACTACCGGACCTATGTAAAGATTGAAAGTGACCCGTACGGGATTCGAACCCGTGTTACCGCCGTGAAAGGGCGGTGTCTTAACCGCTTGACCAACGGGCCATTAAGATAAATGGCGGAGAAGGAGGGATTTGAACCCTCGCGCCGCTTACGCGACCTACACCCTTAGCAGGGGCGCCTCTTCAGCCACTTGAGTACTTCTCCGTAATGGCTCCAACGGTAGGATTCGAACCTACGACCGATCGGTTAACAGCCGATTGCTCTACCACTGAGCTACGTTGGAATAGTTATTATGTTTCGATGTCGTCGTTTATCGGCGACGTTATATATATTATAACAATTCCCTTTGCTTGTCAAACCTTTTTCAAAGAAAAAATTGTTGTTTTTCAATGAATGTTGGTTCGTTTTTCTAGGGCTTATTTAATTTAACATGGACATGTTCTGTTCGTCAATGTATTTTTTACTTCTTTTTTAATTTCCCTTTACATTTGCCGCAACGGTACTTTCGGACGTCCATCCGTCTTTGGCGGTAGTATGATTGTCCGCATTGTGTGCAAACATATTGATGGGAGCTTTTTCGCTGGGAAGGCAGCGGTGCGCAGTGTCTTGGTGAGCCTGTTTCCTTCAGCAGTGCTTTAAAGGCTGGATCGCGGTGGGTGTATCCTTTTCCTTCTATATGAAGGTGATAATGACAAAGCTCATGTTTGATGATGCCTTCTAATTCTTTCCCATCCAGTTCCTTTACATACTTCGGATTGATTTCGATAGTTCTTCGGGATGGAATGTACCGCCCCCCTGTAGTACGGAGTCTTGAATTAAAGTAAACCTTGTCTGGATAGGGTTTGTGGAAATACGTCTCGGAAAGCTGCTTCGTCCATTGCTGCAATTCTTGATCGGTCATCATCAGCGGTCACACCTCCTCTGTCTTCTGCATACTTTATCATATCCATGAAAAAATCGAAACGGAAAGGAGCGACTTCCATGCCGTCCTGGTTGAAGAAACAAATGGCAGATGCTTTCTATAATAAGGATAAATATCAAATTAAAGTACTGAATCAATGTTGGTACTACTACCAGCATCTATATAAATAAAAACAACTACCCGGCGAGCGCTCCCTCCCAGGTAGTTGTTCGTTTTCTTATTTTTGGACCATCGTCAAAGCGATTCTCTGCTTCTTCGGATCCACTTGTTCCACCCACACCGTCACGACATCCCCGACAGACACGACGTTCATCGGATGCTTGACGTAGGAATTGGATAACTTGGAGATATGGACAAGCCCGTCCTGTTTCACTCCGATGTCTACGAAGGCACCGAAATCGACCACGTTACGGACGGTCCCTTCCAGTTCCATCCCCTGCTGCAAATCTTCCATAGAAAGAACATTCTTCTTAAGAATCGGCTTCTGTAAATCATCACGCGGATCTCGCCCCGGTTGGACGAGAGACTTCAAAATGTCTTCCAATGTAAGTTTACCGATGCCGGATTCTAGAGAGAGCTCTCCTGTATCCAAACCTTTGACTGCTTCGGACAACTGCTCCGTCCCAATATCCTCTGTCCTGTATCCGATTCCGGCAATCAGCTGCCTTGTGGCCTTATAGCTCTCCGGGTGAATAGACGTTCTATCGAGAGGATCCTCTCCGTCCAGTATGCGGAGGAAGCCGATACTCTGCTCGAACGTCTTCGCTCCCAGCCTCGGAATATCCTTAAGCTCGGAACGCTTCGTGAACTTCCCAAGCTCCTCCCGCTTCTTCACGATGTT